>PLYV01000181.1 GCA_003151855.1 Limisphaerales bacterium
TGGGCGGCAAGCGCAATGTCCTCAAGCGTTTTGAACGCACCGCGCTCCTCGAAAAGCGCGGCCAGCGCAAGGCCGGCGAAAAGATCACCGGCCTCCGCAAGACCAAGCCGGAAGCCTGATTTAATTGCGGATTTCGGAGTGCGGAGTGCGGAATGAAAACCGCGCGCCGATTTGCTTTTCCGCACTTCGAGTTCCGCACTCCGCACTTTGTCTGTCCGCCTTCAAAAATTTCTCGCCGATGCCGGTGTGGCTTCACGCCGGGCCGGCGAGCAAATTATTTTGGAGGGACGCGTGGCGGTCAACGGCGAGACCGTGCGCCTGCTCGGTAGCAAGGTTGACCCCGACCACGACCACGTGACGGTGGACGGCAACCCCGTCCGCGCGAAAAAGCTGCTTTATATCGCGCTGAACAAGCCGCCGGGCTGCGTGTGTTCCCGCAAGGATGAACTGGATCGCCCGACGATTTACGAATTGCTGCCGCGCGAATGGGACACGGTGCAGTCCGTGGGCCGGCTCGACTACCACAGCGAGGGGTTGATTTTTCTCACCAATGATGGACAATTTGCGCTGCGCCTGACGCATCCGCGCTACGGTGTCCGCAAAAAATATCTCGTCAACGTCGAGGGCGAAGTGACGCACGCCATGCTGGACTTGTTCAAGCACGGCATTTTTCACGAGGGCGAAAAACTGCGGGCGCTCGGCGGGCGCATCATGTCGGCGAGCCGCGCGAAGAGCATCGTGGAACTGGAATTGGGCGAAGGCAAAAACCGCGAGGTGCGGCGGCTGTTCGAGTCGCAGGCGCTCACGGTGAAAAAACTGCAGCGCACGCAGATCGGCAAGATCCGGCTGGGCGAATTGAAGCCCGGCAAGTGGCGCACGCTGAACGCGGTTGAGATCAAGACCCTCACCGCCGGAACAATTTAACTTATGAAAACTAACGTCTGTTTGCTTTTAGGCACCTTGCTCGCCACGGCCGCCGTGGCGCAGGTCAACACCAACAAACTTCCCGAAATTCCCGCGCCGGCTACCGCCGCGCCGGTCATCGCGCCGGCCGCCGTCGTGGTTCCGGCCACGAACGCGCCCGTGACCGCCAAGAAGAAGGCCGTGGTCCACAAGAAAAAAGCCGCGCCCCTGCCGAAGCTCACCGAGCCGAGCGTCACGCTCAATCCCGGCCCCGCCACCGTCGGTTCCGACAACTTGAATCTCCGCGGCCAGGCCGGTCTCAAGGGCGAAGTCGTCGGCCATCTCAAGAAGGGCGACGCCGTCACCGTCATTTCGCAGATCAACCTCGACAAGCACGCCGCCGGCGAACCCGCACAGTGGGCGAAGGTGCTGTTGCCCGGCGACACCAAGGGCTGGATCAATGCGCATTTCGTGGATGCCAGCAACAACGTCGTCTCTTCCAAGAAGCTCAATCTCCGCGCCGGCCCCAGCGAGAATTACAGCGTCATCGGCCTGCTGCAAAAGGGCGAGACGTTCACCCCGCTCACCGTCAAGGGCGACTGGATTGAAATTGAAGCGCCGAAAACCGCCTTTGCGTTTGTCGCCGCGATGTATTTGAAACAGGAAGCCGCGCCTGCGCCGGTCGTCACCGAGCCGCCCGCCGCGCCCGTCACCACGAACATCGTGGCCGAGGCCGCGCCCATCGTCACCACGCCGCCCGCGCCGGAACCCACCCCGGCTCCGACTCCGGCTCCCGCGACGGCGATTGTTGACACGAACACGCCCGCCGCTGCCGTCGTTGACACCAACCTCCCGCCGCCGCCGCCGCGCGTCGTCACGCATGAAGGTTATGTCCGCCATTCCACGAGCATCGTGGCACCGACCGCTTACGAGCTTTACGACCCGACCAGCGGCAACGCCATCAATTATCTTTTGTCCAGCACGACCAATCTCGACATCTCCCGTTACAGCGGTCTGCAGATTGTCGTGACCGGCGAAGAAGGAATGCACGAGCGCTGGGCCGACACGCCCGTCATCACCGTGCAGAAGATTTACGTTCTCTCCACCAACAAGCCCGCTTCGGACAACAAGCGCGCCGTCAGCCCGCGCGAACGTTCCAACGAACCGCTGCGCAGCCCGCACAGCCACTGACGGACGCCCGACGGTTGCACCATCATCAACCGGACGGCGGGATATGTTCCGCCGTCCGGTTTTGCTTTGACCATGAATACTGCCGACGCCTCAAAAATCATTGACGGACGCGCGATTGCCGCGCAGATCCAGACGGAACTTACCGCCCACGTCGCCGAACTCAAGCGGCGCGGGGTCGCGCCCGGACTCGCGTTCGTGCGCGTCGGCGAGGATGCGGCCTCCAAGGTCTATGTCGGGCGCAAAGAGAAAGCCTGCGCGGAACTCGGCATCGTTTCCGAGACGCACGTTCTGCCAGACGCCACTTCCGAGGCCGAGTTGCTCGCGCTCATCGGGAAATTAAATTCCGCAAAACATCTGCACGGCATCCTTGTGCAGGCACCGCTGCCAAAGCACATTCGCGAATCCGTCGTGTTCTCCACCGTGCTGCCGGCGAAGGACGTGGACGGCTTTCATCCCGTCAACGTCGGCAAGCTCATGCTCGGCGACGACACCGGGTTCAAGCCCTGCACGCCCGCCGGCGTCGTGGAACTCCTCGTGCGCTCCGGCGTCCCGACGACGGGCGCGGAAGTCGTCATCCTCGGGCGCGGCAATATCGTGGGCAAGCCCATGGCCGCGATGCTCTGCCAGAAAGGCCGGAGCGCGAACAGCACCGTGACCATCTGCCACTCCGCCACGCGCGACGTGAAGGCGCACTGCCTGCGCGCGGACATCATTGTGGCGGCGATGGGCGTGGCGGAATTTCTCAAGGCCGACATGGTGAAGCCCGGCGTCGTCATCATGGACGTGGGCGTGAACCGCGTGCCGGACGCGACCTCCAAGACCGGCACCAAGCTCGTGGGCGACGTGGACTATAAGAACCTGCTGCCCATCGCGGGCAAGATAACGCCCAATCCCGGCGGCGTGGGACCGATGACCATCGCGATGCTCCTGCAAAACACCGTCCGCGCCGCCGAACGCGCCGCCGCGTAGGCGGACTTTAGCGGCGTGAACGTCGCACTCCGCTCGCACCACGGCTGCGTCACCCTGTTCTACAAAACTCAATAAATCTTGCGTCTTTCATGCCCTTTTGCGGCAAGGAAATGAAGGTCTTGGGTCAGATAAACTGCACGCGCGATTCTTTGAGATAGCGCATCTCCAGCAACAAGGCGATTTTCCGAATTATGTTCCGACGCAAATCCAGTTCCACCGGCACGTTCGGATCTTGGTGTGCCTCGTTGATGCGGGTGCCAACCATGAATTCCACGATGTCGCTTTGCAGCATCAGCGTCACGAGGTCGGTGGCGGGATTTTTTCGCGCCGGCTCGCCGGGGATTCCGTGGTCCAAAATTTCCGCCACCTTGGCCAAAGTAATGGTGCCTTCGGTGACGAGGTCAATGCCTGCCATCACCGCGCCGGGCGGAATTTCAGGATCGAGTTGTGCCAGCGACATGGTCACGGGCCGATTCAGCAATCGCGAAATAATGCTGGCAGTGGTGCCACCGCAAATCACCTTGCGGCCGTTGAAGGTTTGCGCCAGCTCCGCCAGTTCGCCGTCGCGTTCCTTGCTGAACGGCGGACCGGTGATGACCAGCAGCCGGCGCGGCAAACGGTAATAAACCACCCCGCAGGTGATGTCGTCCTTCGCCGCGCGACCGTCGTTGGCCAAAGCTTCGGCCACCAGCTTGCGCGACAGCTCCCGCGACGAAATTTCATTTTCCGACGCGATTTGCCGTTGCAAATAATCCGTGACGCGATCCTGCCCCCAGCCCAGCGGCAGGCCGGCGCGCCCCAAGCCGGACTGGCTCACGCCGTCGGAAAAAAACACGATGCGGTCGCCGAGTTGCGTATCGAATTCGCTGTAATGAATCACGCGGTCCTTCCACGTCTCCAGCGTGAGGCTGACGCGCTCAATCGGCACCGGCGTCTGTCCGCGCAACAGAATCAGCGGCGGATTGCCGTGTTCGATCACGCGCGTTTTGCCATCCGAATCCAGATCCACAATTGTGAACGTCGAGTAGCTGATTTTCCGCTGCTCGCAGACCGGCAGCGTGTCCATGATGGTCTTCGCACTCTGGCGCACGTCCACGAACGCCGTGGTGTAGCGCAGCGCCATCGTGGCGGTGAGATTGGCCAGCACGCCGGCCTTCACGCCGCTGCCAAGACCATCGGACAAAACGGTGATGACGCGGCCTTCCTCCTTGATTTTACGAGAGAGAAAAACGTCGCCGGCCACGACCTGTCCGTGTTTCGCCTGCCGGCAGAAATCAACGTCTATAAAACTTTCGCCACTCATGGTTCTCCTTCGGCTCGTCCGGCTTCGGCGGCGAAAACGATTCGATGATCGAGTTCAGCGTGATCTCCGATTCCGCCGCATTCTCGCCGAGCAGATAGGCGATCTGCTGCGTCGTGGCCAATTGCTTCTGGATGACCTCGCGGGCCCGTCGGATGACCTGCTCCTTCTGCACCGCCGGCTCGGTTATGTCCTGGATGATGCCGCCGACGAGACAATTTTTTTCAATGCTGAAAATCGTCGCGTGCAAAATCGCGTTCTGAAACCGCAGGTCGCGGTCGAGAATGTCCTCGCCGCTTTTCAGCACGTTGTGAAACAAACTGGCGAACGGCATCACCTCGGCCAATGCAATGCCTTCAATCGAAACCGCGCTGTTGTCTTTGGCGTTCTTTTCGGGCGCAAATAGATTTACGAACGCCGCGTTGAACTCGATCACGCGCATCGCATCATTCACAATGACCACCGCCGACGGCATTTTCTGGATGAGCGCGTTGGCTTTCTTGTGCGCGAGCTGGCGCATGTAGGTCACGCACATCGCGCGTTCGGCTTTCTGGCCCAGCAGCGCGATGCCGAATTCGCGGCACGAATCGTAGCCGCAGCCGCCGCAGTTCAATTCGTCGTCCGGTGAAAATTTTCCCACATTGCGCAGTGCCTCGCGGATTTGCGAATCGGGGTAACGCACCGCCGCCACCGGCGCGACGGAAAAATCTGCCGTGGTTTCCAAAGTCGCCGGGCGCGGAAAATGCACCTGCGGTGCGGCCACCGACCGCAAAACCCGGTGGCGCTTCACTACCGTTGCATCGCGCCGTTGCACCTTCGGACCGTTCACACAGCCGCCTTCGCACGCGAGCAGTTCGAGAAACAAGCCGCTGTCGGGCCGCATTTCCTCAATGCCATCGAGCGCCTTCTTGATTGCGCCGATGCCCGAAAACGCCATGAGCGAGCAGTCATTCACCGCGCACGCCGATTTCATGCCGGCGATCATGCCGCCGTCCACCGGATACCACGCGCCCTCCGCCGAGCGTTCAGGAATGAAATGATCTTCCGGCGTCCCCACCATTTTTTCCGGCGCGATTTTTTCCTGCTCCAGCCAGCGCCGCAAATCCTCAAACGTCAGCACCA
>PLYV01000193.1 GCA_003151855.1 Limisphaerales bacterium
CGCCGGCGGCGGCGTAAGCTTTTTGCTTCTTCATGTGGCGGAGATTAAACCGGGAAACCGGATTGCGGGCGAGAAAATTTCACGGGAAGCAAAACCGGTTGGTAGCGAGTGGTTGGTTTTGCAATGTTTGGTTCAAATAATTTTGCTGGATAACTTGAACATGACCGTCCGCAAAAGAAATTACCCCATAAGGTTTGGTTTGCGGCCCATGAAAACCAGCCATCCACTTCAGCACGGTGTTAGTGGTTTGAATGAAAATTCCCGGATTGATTTGCCTCCATGCGAATTCCAGATTCCGGTCTCCCGTCAGGATGCTGTTCATGTTGGTGATGACATCCAAATTAAGAAAATAGCTGATGTTTGTGTTTGTGAGCGAGGAAAAGTTTGTTGCTGCCTGCCGGGCTTTGTCTGCCGGACATATCAATGTTCGCGGCTGGTTCCCCAGATATGCTGCAAGGGTTGAGTATCGGTCTGATGCTAATCCTTTCGCCATCAATTCAAGGGAGCCGTTATTGGTGATCGAAACCTGCCAAGGGTATTTTTCATCGTGATCGCTTTGGAACAATTCTAGGGCAATCGCAATTTGCCTTTGATTGCTCATGCAAAATACCGTAGTTGAATGGCGTGAACCTCGGTCTGAAAGGGCTGGAAGGAGCATCGCTGCCAAAATGGCGATCAGCGCAATCACCACCAACAATTCAATCAGCGTGAGTCCGCTGACTTTGCCTTTTCCCGAAAGCGTTTTCATAGCTGGTGCCACTGTAACTCCGCCCGCCCCGGCGACAAGCCCGTTTTTTCGTCCCGGCAGGGACAACCGGAAATTAGCCAGACACGCAGTGTCTGGTTCATCGAACAAAATGAAATCCGTCCTGAAGGGACGGCGGAATCCATCGTCCTTTCAGGACGGATAAATTTGCCGGTTGCGCAACCAGCCACTTCGTAGCTGGCTAATTTCCGCCCGTCGCTCCGCGACTGCAAACACCGCAATCACCAAAACATTTCACCAGCGACAATTTCACAATTCTCACCGTGGTCGGAAGCGTTTTCATGGCTTGGCTGGTGCCGCTGCAACTCCGCCCGCCCCGGCGACAAGCCCGTTTTTTCAAAGCGCCTACGGTGCTTTGATTTATTTCGCGGGGGTGGCTGCCGGGGTTGTTGTCGGGGTGGCGCGCGGCACGGGCGTGTGTTTTTGCACGTGGCTGGCGGTGGCCCAGGCGGCGAGCTTGGCGGGATTATTTTTGTAGGTGTTGGGCACGATGGTTTTGAGGACGTGCAGGGCGACGGCAGCCTTATGCGCGGCGTCCGCCAATCCGCCGGTGGCTCCGGCCTGGCCGGTGAGCGCGCTGCCTTTGGTGGTGATGAGGCTTTCAAAGGCGGTGATGTCCGCATTCAGGTGGGCGATGAAATCGGCAGGCAGGCCGACGCTGATGAGCGCGGCGGAGAAGGCTCCGGCATCGGCGGCAAAGGCGCGGGCGGAATTGAGCAGGGCCTGGTCGCCGTTGCTGTGGGGCATGAGGAATTTTCCGCCGATGCTGGTGTTGCCGAGTAGCACGAGGGAATGGGCGGCGTTGGTGATGGCGATCATGTCGTCGTGCAGATGAAACCGGCAGGCGACTTTGCCAAGGGCGGCGCTGTGGGTCTGTTCCGCGCCGGAGACCTGACCGGCTCCGAGCGTGGCGGTGCTGGTGACGGCGGTGTGGATGAGCGCGAATTGCTGTCCGCCGAGGCTGACGGGCAGAAAGTCGGCGGTGCTGGTGGTGCCGAAGGCGTCCACGGTTTTGAATGTAGCTACGAGGCTGCTGATTTTATGTTCCATAATTTTTTTAATTGAGTTCCCTTCCCCAAAAGAAGCAGGTAGAATTGAGGCGATTATGCTCCGATGAAAGGGGGAGGCAAGTGTTTTTTGGATGAATTACAGTGGCCAACACGGTTGAACTGTTGTTTGTTACACACCTCAAATAGGCCAAAAAGTGGCAAAACTCGGGTTTTTGGCGTCGCAACTCGGAAAATGGCCGTCGCAAGTAGTCCGCAGGCCGTCGCAGGTCGAAAATCGCCGTCGCAACTCGTCCGAGGGGCGTCGCAGATCGTCCGAAGCCCGTCGCAACTGGTCCGAAGGGCGTCGCAGATCGTCAGCAAGGCGTCGCAAGCTATCCGAAGGGCGTCGCAGGTGGCAAAATGGCCGTCGCAGGTCGTCCGATGGATGTCGCGGGGCGGAAAGCGTTTGTCAGCCGGGTTTTCCTGGCACGCTGGAGCGCGCGACGAAAAAGACGCCGGCGGTGATGAGGAAGATGCCCAGCCAGCGCAGGCTGTTGACCGGTTCGCCGAGCAGCCATTTGCCCATGACGCCCATCGCCACGTAGCACAGCCCGAGCACGGGAATCACCACGCTGGCGTCCCAGCCCCATTTGAAGAGCGTGAGGGTGCAGGCGAATTGCACGAGCATCAGGGCCGCGCCGGCGGGCAGTTGCGGCGTGTGCCAGACGGCCGGGGCGGCGGGCGTGCCGGCGGCGGTCAGGGCGTTGAACCGCGTCATGCCTTGTTTGAGCAGGACGTTGCCGTAGGCGATGCTGGCGATGGCGAGGGCGAACAGGACGAGGGAGCGGGATGGATTTTTCATGGCATGGGCGGCGGGTTCGCCGGCCAGGATTAAACGGTGAAAACGATTCGCGGGCGAGAAAATTTCCCGGGTGGCGGTGGCGCGGACTGAAACCAATCTTGCCAATTCGCCCGCTGTTTTGTTCAATCTGGCGTGCTCAATCAGCAGACTCTCAAGAATTCGGCCAGTTTCTCCGGCATCGGCCTGCACAGCGGCAACCGCGTCAACATGACGATTCAGCCCGCGCCCGCCAACAGCGGGGTGCGCTTCCGCCGCGTGGACTTGGACGGTCGGCCGGAAATCGAGGCGCTCGTGGAAAATGTCGTGGACACGCAGCGTTCCACCACGCTCGGCAAGGGCAACGTGAAAATTCACACGGTGGAACATGTCCTCGCCGCGCTCGCGGGCTATGGCATTGACAACGCGGTGATCGAACTGGATGCCAACGAGCCGCCGATTGCGGACGGCAGTTCGCGGGAATTTTGCAAAATTCTTCAAGCGGCGGGTTTCGTGACGTATCCGGAGAAGCGGGAATTTTTCACGCCGACGGAGCCGATCGAGGTGCGCCTCGGCGAATCGGTGATGACGCTGTTTCCCGACGAGCAGTTCAAGATTTCCTGCACGAGCGCGGACAAGCAGGGGCGGTTCACGCAGTTTTATTCCACCGAGGTCACGCCGCAGACATGGGAGAAGGAACTGGCGCACGCGCGGACATTTTGCTTTTACGAGGAGATTGAATATCTCTACAAGAACGGCCTCATCAAGGGCGGTTCGCTGGAGAACGCCGTGGTCATTCGCGATGACGCGGTGCTGACGACGGAGCCGCTGCGTTACCGCGAGGAATTCGTGCGGCACAAGATGNNCCATCCGCGGCCACGTCAACGCGGTGCGCCCCGGCCACGCGGCGAACGCGGAGCTGGTGAAAAAAATCATCGAGCAGATCAAGAAGCCGGCGCGCGCGCAGCAGACGTTTGCGCCGCCGCCGTCCGCCGCCAAAGACGCGCCCACACCGGTGGCGGAAGCCGATGGCGCGATGGACATCGAGGCCATCATGAAGATCCTGCCGCACCGTCCGCCGTTTCTGCTGGTGGACCGGATTGCGAAGATCGATGGCAACATCATTATCGGCGTGAAGAACGTGACGATGAACGAGCCGCATTTCGCAGGGCATTTTCCCGGGCATCCGATCATGCCGGGAGTGTTGCAGCTCGAAGCGATGGCGCAGGTGGCGGGTATTTTGCTGCTCAAGCGCATCGAGCAGGCCAACCAAATCGCCTATTTCATGTCCGCCGAGGACGTGAAGTGGCGCAAGCCGGTGGTGCCGGGCGATGTGCTGTTCATCGAGATCGAGATGACGAAGGTGCGCGGCCGGCTCGGCAAAGCCAAGGGCATCTGCAAGGTGGCCGGCGAAATCGTGAGCGAGGCGGAAGTGACCTTCATGTTGCGCGACGCCTAAATCATGACACACGCAACTGCCATCATTCACCCGAAAGCAATCATTGGAGCCGGCTGCGAAGTCGGCCCGTATTGCGTCATCGGCGAACACGTCACGCTGGGCGAAAAGTGCAAACTGCATTCGCACATCGTCATTGACGGGCATACGAAGCTCGGTGCCGGAAATGAAATCTTTCCGTTCGCGAGCATCGGCCTGAAGACGCAGGATTTGAAGTGGCAGGGCGGTGTCACGCGCACTGAAATCGGCGACCATAACACGTTTCGCGAATATGTCTCTATCCATAGCGCCACCAGCGACGGCGGTGTCACGGTGGTTGGCTCGCACAACCACGTGCTCGCTTACAGCCACATCGCGCATGATTGCCGGCTCGGTAGCCACATCATCATGTCCAACGCCGCCACGCTGGGCGGCCATGTGACGGTCGAAGACCATGCCGTCGTCAGTATTTCCGCCGTGCACCAGTTTTGCCGCGTCGGCAAGTTTGCGATGATCGGCGGCTGCTCGAAGGTGGTGCAGGATGTGCCGCCGTTCATGATTGCCGACGGCAATCCTGCCGAGACACGCACCATCAACAAGATCGGGCTGGAGCGCAACGGTTTTTCCGACGAGGCGCAGATCGCGCTACGGCAGGCTTACAAAATTATTTTCCGCGAAGGTCTCACCACCTCGAACGCGCTGGCGAAGATCGAGGCGGAACTGCCCGCACTGCAGGAAGTGAAATATCTTGTCGAATTCATCCGCGCCAGCGAACGCGGCATCTGCAAGTGAGATGCGGCTTTGAATCCTGCATCCAAAGTATCTTGACGCCAAGGACTGGTCGCGCTCTGGCGCGAGGCGTTGTGACGTTATTCGTTGAGGCCCCAGCGCGGTTCGGCTCCCTGATTAATTGACATGCTTGAAAATGCCGGCCTGCCGGCATGAGCATGGTGGCGATCCGGCAGGAAGCCGCTTCCCAAGGGAGGCATTTGCCGGTGCCAATAGATGAAGTAGTCAATGCCGGCGTTGCGGGCCTGTTCGTGCAGATAGTTATCCAGCGTGTTCACCTCGTCCGGTTGATGGCCTGTCGTTCCGAGCAGGGCGACGAGCGCGAGATCAGGCCTGGAGTTTTTGGCGAGCATCGTGGCCAGCCAGGTTTTGATTTCCAGCGGCAGTTCGCCGGAAATGGTCAGCGCGATAAATACCAGGTTTGCCTCAGCCGCGTGCCGGCACGAGGCCTCGAACAGCACCTTGTCCTTCAAAGATTCCATGGCCCACCAAGCGGTGCGCACCGGGCAGCCGGATGCGAACTGTTGCAGCACCTGTTGCTGGATTGTCATCACTTTGCTGGCGGCACTGCGGTCTGAATAGACCACCATCGTTTGCAGCCGGCCTTCGTTATTGCTCGCCGATCCACCGACCTCTTCCAATTCCATGAGTGTCATATCAATCCCTTTCGTTTGTATGTGATGCTTGTGGAGTTGAAAAAGATGGCAGATTCCGTGCCAGTCAATAATTAAATCTTAAAACAGGAGGCGCATGTGGCAATTTGCTTATAATTGTTGCGGGGTGCCATGAAAATAATTAGACGTCTGCGATTGCTGGTGAGATTAAACAGTCTCAAGTGTGGACACTGCTGTCCTGTTTTGTGACTAATGGAGACAGTCCGTCGCCGCCGGTTTTACCTGCCAGTTGCGGCCGTTTCTTCTGTGGACACAAAGCTTACCGCAGGTTCCACTCGTTCAGCAGTCCTTTGGGAATCTCGGACAGAAACCGTGACGGCGACTGGTAGGTGTCCATGCCGGACGCGCCAAAGCCGGCGCGCATATTCGGATAACACAGGTAAAGCTCGTTCTTTGCCCGCGTGATGGAAACGTAAAACAGTCGGCGCTCCTCTTCCTCGCCGTCATTGCTTTCGGTGGAACGCGCCGACGGAAACAGCCCGTCGCAAAGCATGATGACGAACACCACCTCGAACTCCAAACCCTTCGCCTGATGGATCGTGGAGAGCTTGATTTTCTCCGTGTCGTCCTGCGGGTCTTCCTCAGCCTCGACGTTCGTGAGTAGCGCGAGCTGCGTGAGAAATTCCTCCACGCTGCCGAACTGAAAGGCAAATTCTGCGAGCTGCTGGATCTCATCGAGGCGGCGCTCGTAGTTGTCGTAAGTCTCCTTGAGATAATCGTCGTAGCCCGCGTCCATGACGATGCGGAGCATCTTCGCCGCGCTCTTGCGGGTGGCGTCGTCTTCCAGTTGTGCAATCGTCGCGACAAATTGCGTCCACGCGACGGCGGCCTTCTTCGGCACGGCCTTGACGCAGGTTTGCAAAGCCGAAGCAAGCAGATGGGAGTTAGGAGATGGGAGTTGGGGAAGGCTGCCGCCCGAGAGTTCTTTCCCCATCTGCCATCTGCCATCTGCCATCTGCCCGGAAAAAATCTGGAATATTTTTTCCGCGCCCTTTGCGCCGATGCCGGGAATCAACTGCACCAGCCGCTTGAAGGAAACTTCGTCGCGCGGGTTTGCCACAAATTTCAGGTAAGCCGTGGCGTCCTTGATGTGCGCCTGCTCGAAGAACCGGATGCCGCTGGTGATGGAGAAGGGAATCTGCCGCCGCGTGAGTTCCAACTGTAATTCCAGCGCGTGAAAATGCGAGCGATACAGCACGCAGATGTTGTTTAGGCTCGTGCATTCCTCGCGCAACTCAAGCGCGCGCTGCGCGATGAACGCCGCCTGCTGCCCGGCGTCGTGGCATTGCACCAGCGCGGGTTTCACGCCGGACTTGCGCGCCGGCGAAAGCTCCTTGGCGAACTGATTCACGTTCGCGGCGATGGCGGCGTTGGCTACGTTCAGGATTTCCGGCGTGCTGCGGTAATTGGTTTCGATCTTGAACACCTTCGCGCCCGGATAGCGCTTGGGAAAATCGAGGATGTTCGCGAAGTTCGCGCCGCGCCAGGCGTAGATGCTCTGCGCGTCGTCGCCGACGACGGTGACGTTGTGATGCCGCGCGGCCAGCAGGTCAATCAGGTCGCCCTGCAGCTTGTTCGTGTCCTGATACTCGTCCACGAGGATGAACTGGAACCGCCGCTGGTAATGCTCGCGGATGTCCGCGTGTTCCTGGAGCAGCTTCAGCCAGAGCGCGAGCAGGTCGTCGAAATCCATGCCGTTCGTCGCGCGCTTGCGGGCATGGTAGCGTTTTTGCTGGTCGGCGATTTCGGCGGCGAACTGGGAGAAATAGCTGAACTGTCCGTCCACCAGTTCCTCGACGGTCTTGTGCGTGTTGGCCGCGAGTGAAAAAATTTCGTTCAGCACGTCCGGCTTGGGGAAATGTTTGTCCTTCTTGTCGATCTTCGCGTCCGCCATGCACGCCTTGATCAAATCCTTCGCGTCGTCGCGGTCGAGGATGGTGAAATCCTTCTGGTAGCCGAGCGCGTCGGCGTGCAACCGCAAAATGCGCGCGCCGATGCTGTGAAACGTGCCGCCCCAGAGCGAACGCAGTTCGTGGCCGAGCAAATCACTAACGCGCCGCATCATCTCGGCGGCGGCCTTGTTCGTGAAGGTCAGCAGCAGAATGCGGTCGGCGGGAATGCCCTGTTCCAAAAGATACGCCACGCGGTATGTGAGCGTGCGGGTTTTGCCGGAGCCCGCGCCGGCGATGACGAGGGCCGGGCCGGGCGGCGCGGTGACGGCGGCGAGCTGCTGCTCATTGAGTTCGCGCGGATAGTCAATGTTCAGCCGGATCTCCGGCGTGAACGGTTTGAGAACGTATTCGTGCGACATGGCGCAAATTGAAAGGGCAAACGGGCGCAGACGAAAGCAAAATCCCGCCGGCGGGCATTTTACCCGGCGCGGGAATCCGGCTGAATCCGGCGGGCCGGATCAATTGGTGAATTTGATATGCGCCTCCACCAAGCCCCGGTGCGCGCCGCTTTCAAAGGCGAATTTAATCCGACTCACGCCTTCGCCGGCCAGAATGTGAAACGAACTGCCGCGGATGATGGCGGGCGTGGTCAGCGCGCAGGCGGCCCCCGCGTCGCACAGCCAGGATTTAAGCCCGCCGGCGAGCATGTTGGTCACTTCGCCCGTGACATCGTTGACGTCGGAATCGCCGGGAGTCTCCTCCGCTGGCAATCCCAGCATGGTCGCCGTGACGTGCGTGGCCAGCGGGGCGGGCAAATGCAGATAGACCGAGCCGGTCACGGTTTCGCCGGCGAAACCCACCGAGCCGGTGATATGTTCGTTCGCGTCGCCGGACGGCATCGGTGCCAGCGGAACCGCCGGCAACGAGAGCATTGTCGAAAAAACTTCCGCCAGATGCCGGACGAGAAATTCCCGCACGGCGTCGGCCTCAATGGGTTGGTTCATGATTTGCAAATAAGAACATAGCCAATGCTTTCAGGCATAAAATGGCGGCGGCTGACCCTGCGCCGGGTTGATTTTACGACGGCGCAACATCGGCTAAAGCGCCAGCCTGTCATACTATCGACTGAATCAATGAAAACTGAACTGGTGAAAGGAAGATTCGGGTTGGCCGCCGGGGTTTGCCCAATCGCGGTGAAATGGCGGCGGCTCAACTTTTGGGCTGCCCGCGTTTGTCTTTCCACACGAGCAGCAGCAATGCGGCGGTGATGATGCCGGTGATGCCGACACACAGCGGCGCGAGATAACGGTCGAGCGGGATTGAGCCTTGGCGCGGCAGCCGGAGCTGGGCGGAGAAGATTTCGCCGTAGCCGCCCACGGAAGTTTGCGCGACGACCTTGCCGCCACCGGTGACGGCCTGGGAAATGCCGGAACTGGCCACGCGGAAAATCGGGAGGCCGTATTCCGCCGCGCGCACCGGCGCGACGCGCGCGTGAAGCTCGTGCTGATGCCGGCCCCAGTATTCCACATCCATCGTCGGGCAGATGATGAGTTGCGCGCCTTGGCGGACGAGTTCGTCCGTGACGCGCGTGTAGCTCAAGTCGTAGCAGACGCAGAGGCCGATCTTGCCCCATGGCGAATCCCAGACCTTCTGTTCCGGCGCAGGCAGGCCGTCGTGGAAGAACTGGATGGGCACGCTTTTGACCTGCTTGAACACGATGTCGCCGTTTGTGCCGATGACGAACGCGGTGTTGTAAAAATTATTGGTGCCGACCGGGGCTTTGCCGCCGATGACGAGGAAACGGGAATGTTCGCGGCACCAGTTGGTCAACGCCGCTGGCGGCGGACCGTCGAGCGTGTATTCGCTCAGGACGAAGATTTGCGCATTGGTGTTTTTGGCGAGGGCTTGGTCGAGGATTTGCGGCAGGATGCCGGCGGGCGGAAATTCCAATTGGACGCCGACGAGGGAAAGTTGTGAGATTCGTTTGAATCGGAGTCCGGTAGATACTTGAAGGAAAAAAGCACCGATGAAAACAAAGGGCAGCAAAATCAAAATCAATGCCACGACATTTCGTTTGGTTTGTGTTTTGCAGAAAAGCATTGTAGCAGTGGCAAAAATCAGAAATCCAATGCCATACATCCCGTAACTCAAGACGGGTGCCGGAGCGGAATCGAAAAATACATACCCGACATTCAGCCACGAAAATTTCAGGAAATAGAGTTCGCTGCGGAAGTATTCCACGCCCGTCCAGACAATCGGAATCAGCCACGCGGTTCTGGCTTTGCCCCAGCGGCGGTTGGCACCGCAGACAATCGTCGCGAACAGCCCGACCCAAAACGCCAGCACCAGCCACAGCACCACGGCGGCAACATTGAAGATGCGAAAGAAGAAAAACAGTTGCGGCGCGTAGCAGAGAAACCCCGTCGCCAGCCCAAAATAAAACGCGCGGCGGACATTCGGCTGATCGGTCAGCCGGACGAGTCCGTAAGCGTAGCCGAAAATCAACAGTCCGGCGGCGGGATGTTTCAGCGAGGTGTAGGCCGCATGGAAACACGCCACGGCGAGCGCGGCCCACAGCAAAGATTGTTTCCAGCCGAGCGGTGCTGCCGATGGTTTGGAGATGTTCATGGCGCTGAGGTTTTTAATTTATGCCAGTCCGATTCAATTAGTAAGACGGGAATTCGGGAAAGATGCTCCCTTTTCGGGTTTTCTTTATGGCTTCCATGTGCGAATAAGTCTGCCATGCAAAAGAACAAGACCGTGCTCGCGTTTCTGGACGACGTTTATGAAGACCTCGAACTCTGGTATCCCAAGCTGCGATTGGAGGAGGCCGGCTATGCGCTGAAATGCGCCGCGCCGGAGATCAAGACCTACGCCGGCAAGCACGGTTATCCCGCGCAGTCGGACTTGCTGCTCAAGGATGCGCGCAGCGAAGATTTTTGCGGCCTGCTCGTGCCCGGCGGTTTCATGCCGGACAAATTGCGTCGCGATGCGAAGGTGCTGGCGCTGACACGCGAATTTTTCGAGCAGGGCAAACTCGTCGCCTTCATCTGTCACGGCGGCTGGATTCCGATTTCGGCCAAGATTCTCAAGGGCAAACGCGTCACCGGTTCGCTCGGCATCAAGGACGATCTGGAAAACGCCGGCGGCATCTGGGTGAACGAGCCGGTCGTCGTGGATGGCAATCTGATCTCCAGCCGCACGCCGAAGGACTGCGCGCCGTTCGGCGCGGCGATGGTGAAGTTTCTCGACGCCCAGGTGAAGTGAGGGCGTTTTCAGCGTTGAATTTTTGCCGCCAGTTCCTAAACTTATCGCATGGATAATTTGCAATCGTCGCAACTCGCGCAATACATCCCGGTTTTGTTCCTGCTTGCCGCCGCCGTCGGTTTCGCGGGCGGGACGCTGCTGCTGTCGCTGCTGCTCGGCAAATTCGCCAAGTCCTCCAAGGCCAAGGACGCCGCCTACGAATGCGGCAAGGACCCCATCGGCGAAGGCAGCTCGCGGTTTTCGGTGAAATTTTACCTCGTCGCGATGCTGTTCATCCTGTTCGATATCGAAGTGGTGTTCATGTATCCGTGGGCGGTCGTCTATCGCGATATGCTGGCCGAACACGCCACGCGCAACCTGGTGCTCGGCTCGATGCTTTCCTTCCTCGGCATCCTGTTTGCCGGCTACCTCTACGCGTTGAAGAAAAAAGCCTTCGACTGGAAGAGCTGAAAGCTTTCGCACTCTCAAAAACAAACCCTGAATCGTTCGCTGATTCAGGGTTTGTTTTTTAAGCCTGAGGTCAAAGGCGGCTTCACGAGATGCCAATCAAAACTCCCGCCAGAAACACCAGCGCGCCGCCAAGCGCAACTTGCAAAACGGCGGACACCAGCGGCGAATCCATGAACCGGTGGCGCACCCAGGAGATGATGCCGAGTTCCACCAGCACCACGCACACGGCGACGCCCGTGGCGGTCTTCACGTTGGGAATCAGGTAGGGCAGCGTGTGGCCGATGCCGCCAAGCGTCGTCATCAGGCCGCAGACAAAGCCGCGCGCCCACGGATGGCCGCGACCGGTGAGGCTGCCGTCATCGGACAACGCCTCGGCAAAGCCCATGCTGATGCCGGCCCCAACGCTGGCCGCGAGGCCGACGAGAAATGTGGCCGAACTGCTGTGCGTGGCGAACGCCGCGCAAAACAGCGGCGCGAGCGTGGAGACGGAACCGTCCATCAAACCGGCGAGTCCAGGTTGCACGACTTGCAGGAGAAACAGGCGCTTGGCCTGCGATTTTTCGTCCTCGTTCAATTTCGTCGCCCCGATTTTTTCGGCGGTGTGGGCGTGGTTGCGTTCCTCCTCGGCCAGGTCGCCGAGCAATTGCCGGATGCCGGTGTCGGTGGTGCGGCGGCCGGCGGCCTCGTAAAAACGGGTGGTTTCCACCTCCATGGATTCGGCGGTTTTCTGGACGGTCTTCAGGCCGAGCGGACGCACGAGCCAGACCGGTTTGCGGTCCACGAAACCGCGCACGTCCTGCCGCCGGATGAGCGGGATGTGTTCGCCGAAACGCGATTTATAAAGTTCGCACAACCGGTGGCGGTGCCCGTCCTCCTCGCGGCGCATCTCGCGAAATTTTACAGCCTGTTCGGGAAAATCCGCCTCCAGACCGGCGGCGAAATCCTCGTAGATGCGTGCGTCTTCCTCCTCCAGCGAGATGGCGAGGGCGAGGATTTCCTGGGCGGTGAGTTCGTCGAAGAATTTCATAGGTAAGGTGAAAACAATCGCGCGGTGGCGTCGCGCAGTCTTGCCGGCAGGGAACGGCCATCGGCTTCGGCCAGGGTGACTTCGCGCGCGGCGGACATTTTTGTGGCAATGACCTTTTCCATTTCCTGCGCAAAGCCGCGACCGTAGCACTCCACGTTCAATTCAAAATTCAGCCGCAGGCTGCGCGCGTCCCAGTTGGCCGAGCCGAGCAGCACCCAGTGGCCGTCCACGATCATGAGTTTGGAATGGTCGAACGGCGGCGGCGTGAGCCAGAGCCGGCAGCCGCGTTCCAGCACCTGCCACCATAGCGCGCGCGAGGCCCAATGCACCACCGGCAGATTGTTCTTTGCCGGCAGGATGATGTCCACGCGCACGCCGCGTAGCGCGGCGAGGTTGAGCGCCGAGATGAGCGCGGGGTCCGGCAGAAAATACGGCGTCAGGATTTGCACCGACGTTTGCGCTTCCGCCAGCGCGGCCAGCAAGGTCAGGCGCAGCTTGTCAAAATCCGCATCCGGCCCGTCAGTGATGACGCGGGCGATGATGTCGCCGGACTCCTTGACTTCCGGAAACCAAAGTTCGCCGTCCAGGGTTTCCCCGGTCGTGAACATCCAGTCGTTCACAAAGGCCTCCTGCAATTCGGTCACGACCGGGCCGGTGACGCGGAACTGCAGATCTTGCACGGGATGCCGGGGTTTTTCGGCGAGGACGTTTCCGTGCCGAATGTTAATGCCGCCGGTGAAGGCAATTTGTCCATCCACGATGAGCGACTTGCGGTGGTTGCGCAAATTGATGGTGGCCGCGCGCCACGGCGTCAGCAGCGACGCAGGCAAAAATTTGGCGAAGGGGATTTTTGCGGCGCGCAATTTGAAGGTGATGGACGGCCACGAATAACGCGTGCCGGCGGCGTCCACCAGCACCCGCACCGCCACTCCCCGGCGGACGGCGCGGGCGAGCGCGGCCACAAATTTTGCGCCGCTGGCATCGTTGTCAAAGATGTAGGTGCAGAGCGTCACGGATTTTTTTGCCGATTCGATGGCGGCGAGCATCGCGGGGAACGCGGTGTCGCCGTTGACGAGCGGCTCCAAACGATTGCCGGTGGTGAGCGGGCGCGCGGCGATGCGGTTGCCGACGCGGGCGAGGTGCTGGAGATGCTCCGCGCCGGCGGGTTCCGGTTCGCCGAGGTCGTCCGGCACGGGGCGGCTCAAGGTGTTGTGCACCGCGAGGTGAACCGCGCGGCGGCGGATGCGGTTGACGCCGAGCGCGAGGTAGAGCAGGGGACCGATGGCGGGCATGAGCCAGATGACGCCGAGCCAGAGTGTCGCGGCGCGGGAATCGCGCTTGTGCAGCAGCGCGTGCGCGGAGGCCAGCGCGGCGGCGAGAAAATCGAAGCCCGCCGCGAGGTGCGGCCAGAAGCGCGCCAGATGGTCAAGCCAGTGCATCCGCCGGAAAGCGTAAAATTTCGTGGCGCGGAAAGCAAACCGCAGTTGGCGTGGTGGCGGCGGGCTGCTATTTTACCGTCCGGCAACAAAAATTTATTTTTCATGCAACCATCGCGACAACAAATCCAGAACGTGCTGGCGGAAGTGCGGGCGATTTATGCGGAGTTGTTGCGCCGGCCCGTCGAGCGCAATTGCACGGCGCGGACGGAATGTTGCCAGTTTCAACTCACGGGACGGACGCCGCAACTGACCAAGGGCGAGGCGTTGCTGGCGGCGAAGGCGTTTCGCGCAACCGGGCGCAAGGAGTTGCCGGAGCCGGCGGACGGAGCTTGCCCGTTGTTGAAAGTTGAGACGGGCCGTTGCCTGATTTACGCCGACCGACCGTTTGGCTGTCGCACGCATTTTTGCGAGGCGGCGGGCGGGCCGTATGCGCGGAAGGACGTGCTGGATTTAATCCGGCGGCTGGAGGCGGTTGACCGTCTGCTTGGCGGCGACGGACCGCACGCGATCGAGTCGGCGGTGGCAAATGCGCTGGCGGAAATTTAGAAAAATTTCCGCCGGCCATGCGGACTTTGCTTGTTTCCGTTTCCTGTGATTTTTTATGAAAAGCCTGAAGGAATTATCTGCCGCTTCCATTGCCGTCCTCCTGCTTGCCGCTACGGCGACCAATGCCGGCGTCAATCCGGCGTTGCCGGCGATACCGGAAAAATTTTTCAACGTCTTGAATTATGGCGCGGACGGAGATGGTGTGGCGACTAACACCGAGGCCATTCAAGTCGCCATCAACGCGGCGAGCGCGGCGGGCGGCGGCGTGGTGGAAATCCCCAAGGGAACCTATTTGTGCGGGCCAATCAAACTGGCCAGCAAAATCAATTTGCATCTGGCTGCCGGCGCGCTGCTGCGGATGTTGCCACGGGAAAAATATCCTGGTGGCACGGGGAACCCGGAGAATTTCATCAGCGGCTCCGGGCTGCACGACGTCGCCATCAGCGGCACCGGTGCGATTGACGGCCAGGGTGCGGCCTGGTGGCCGCTCGCCAAAACCGCGAAGGAGGCGAAACGCCCGAAGATGATTACGCCGTCAAACTGCGAACGGTTGCTCATTGAAGGAATTACGCTCTCCAATTCGCCGATGTTTCACATCGCCATCGGCGGCAAATGTTCCGATGTCACCGTGCGCGGCGTGATCATCCGCGCGCCGGCTTCCGACGATCCGGTTTGTCCCAGCCACAACACCGACGCCTGCGACGTGAAGGGGAAAAACATTTTGATCCAGGACTGCGACGTGAGCGTGGGCGATGATGACTTTACTTGTGGCGGCGGCACGTCCGACGTGCTCATTACGAATTGCACCTACGGCTTCGGCCACGGTGTCAGTATCGGCAGCTACACGCAGGGCGGCGTGTCAAACATCACAG
Organism: Limisphaerales bacterium; assembly: GCA_003151855.1. Taxonomy (GTDB): domain Bacteria; phylum Verrucomicrobiota; class Verrucomicrobiia; order Limisphaerales; family UBA11358; genus UBA11358. The sequence continues at coordinate 14,985 of PLYV01000193.1, forward strand.
TCGTCAACTGCACCTTCCACGACACCGAGTCCGGCATCCGCATCAAGACCGACCGTGACCGCGGCGGCTTCGTGCATGACCTGAAATACCTGAACCTGCGGATGACCAACGTCGGCTGCCCGATTTTGATTTACGCCGTCTACATGGCGAAGGAAAAGGAATTCCGCAACCTGAACAACCTCACGCCGGAAATCGCCGCAAAATATCCCGGCGCGCCAGTGGGTGAACGCACGCCGGTCTATCGCGACTTTGTTTTCAGCAACATCATCGCCACCGCGCAAAGTGGAAAACGGGCCGGTTTGATCTGGGGTTTGCCGGAGATGAACGTGACGAACGTCCTGCTGCAAGACGTGAACCTCACTGCCGACCATCCGTTCGGTATTTTCCATGCGCAAAACGTGCGGCTGGTGAATTGCAAAATTGTCACTCCGGGCGGCGTGAACAAACTGGCCAGCACCAACGCGCAGATTTCTGTCAGCGCCCGCTGAAAACTATTTCGTCTTCGTTTCGCGCGACCGGCTCGTTCAGCAGCCATGGCGGCAATTCCGGCGCGGCCTTCCGCAAATCAGATGTTGAAACACGGAACGGTTTGTCGGGTTGACGACGGCATTCGTCAGCCGATAAGCAGGAAAGAACTCGTTGGCGGCGTCAAAAAATCTTGCCATGCCCGCCCGTGCCCGCTAACCTCTGCGCCCGCTGTTTTCCGGCGGCGATTGTTTTTGCGCGGTTAGCTCAGTGGTAGAGCATTACCTTGACACAATTAAAAGGCCGACTTTAGCTATTTTTAGCAGCTTTTTATTCTCCTTTGCAATCATTGCAGAACCATTGATTTCATTGATTGATTCCAATGATTAGGTGCTATCTCATGTCATCTTACAAAATCCAGAAAAAATCATTTGGGTTACAAGTCGGGTGCAAGTTTTGCCCGTTGATGAGGTGGATGTGACGCAAATCAGGACTCAAATTCTCACGCCACGACTTTGGCTTTGAGTGTTCACACAAGTTTGAGAAATGGATCGTGCCATTTTGATTTCAAACGACCCGGCCACAATGTTCATATCCTGATGCGGATACTTTTCTGCCAGGTGTTCCTTAACCTGCGCGTTCACATCGTCCTTCCAAACTCTCAAAACCTGCCGCTGGTCGCGCACGAACGCTTGCAACACTTCGCGCGCGTCGTGACCGTTGTTCAGAACATCCTTCAATTCCACGTCCTTCAACGGCAGACATTCGACCACGGCAAATTCCAAGCCTGCCGCCGTGCGGCGGTGGCATATACAAGTTATTTCCGTTAAATCAACAGCGTGTTGCCATTGCGCGCCGTCGTCGGTTCGGATGATGCGGCCTGACGATTGCAATGCGGCTCTGGAAGCGTCGTTTGCCGTCATTGACAAATTGCGCTCGATGTTTTGAAGCGCGTCGCAATTCGCTTTGAACTGTTTCAGATGTTCTGCGAAATGCTGCATGGCCTCGGTGTTTACCTGTTCTTGAAGCGGTGTGGGTCGTTCGTAGTAGTTCATAATTTGCCTCATTCAGTTCCCAACAATTTCAATAATTCAGTTCGCGGCACGAGCAATTTGCCGCGCAAGGCGCGACAAACTTTTAATTTGTTGCGCTGGATTAAGCGATACACGCTGAAATAATTCACGCCGAGCATATCGGCTGCCTCTTGAATCGAATACGCCAGCCGTTCGGTCGGCTGCGTTGCGGGCGACTCCTCATTTTTTGGAATGGTTTCCATACGCTCCTGCTGTGTGTTGGGGTTTCATTGAACAAATCATCTTTTCAACCTGTTTGCGCCAGTCAATTTCGGCCAGCAAATCACCTGGGCGAAGGCCGAGCGCGGTGGCAATGTAATAAAACTGAATCAGATCAATCCGCAAAGAGCCGTCCTCAATTTTAGAGACCGTGCTGCGCGTGGCGTCATGCCAGCCCGCAAACTGCAACTTGTCAGCGAATACGTCCTGCGTCCAACCGTGTTGGTTGCGCCATCTGCTGACCAGTCGCCCGATGAAATTTCGCTGCTTCATTTCCAACCGCTCAATTTTTTCAACTTTCGTAAAAGCGTAGCCTAACGAAACTGTCTCCTCAAAAAATCAACTATCGTATTTGCCTATAGTTCGTATAGGCAATTCCGATAACTGTTGGCACGGATTCCACAATTTTCCGGGTTAAATACCGCCTTCCCAAAGCATGGCACGGCCATGTTTTGGGAAGTGGGGTCATCAAACTGACAGCAAACCGGCGTCAGTTCTCGCCAATAAGCCTCAAGAGAGGTAGAAAACAGGCAAAATTGCCTGACCCATTATGGGATGAAGGGCATTATCGCATCGGCTTTCGCCGACCTAGCTAAGATATAAATAATTCGGAGAATCAGGCGCTTTCGTCCTGTCTCAAGAAAATAAATAGCACAGCCAAATCAAAATGCAAGCCCGGCAGGGTGAATAAATTTACTGAGAAAATGACAGCCATTTTCCCTTCATATTTTCACCGTGAAAATGCTCCGCGCGCAGAATCCTAGAGGCAAAATCCCCGGAGCCGGGCGGCGGGTGCAATCTGGAGCGCAGCCGGATGAGGCGAGCAATAGATTGACGCGCCGCCCGGCGACATATCATCACGCCTCGGATTCACGCGCAGGGAATGAGCGCGACTGCGCGCCACCAATCGCAATGCACCAGCGCGCTGTTCAATGCCTCCCGCACTCGTTCGGCTTCATCATCAACAGGATGGCACCGACCTGCGGGCTGACCTACTTGTCGGCGCGTGGCTCACTGATGATTCTCGAATAAAAAATTAAATTGGAACGCGCAGATTACCATAGGCACCACCGGCAAGCGTTGGCTTTTTCACAACAACAGAATTGTGGTATGCTGCCAACCACAGAAATTTAGCCTGAATACGAGCGTCATTATCCCGCAGCCGCGCAACAATGGCATCGCGGTGTTTTTGGACAAACACAGGATAATATACAGGGTCGTCAAATTCTGTCTCTATCGAACCTAAATAGTCAATATACCGGGCCTTGTTGGTGTCCTTGCGAATTAACGGCTTAACATATCGAAAATCCACAGAGTGTCTGGAGTGATGCGCTGCAACCAACTCTCTAGTTCTAAAATATCGTTCCAAGAGTTCACGATCAACCTCTATCCTTGGAAAACAAGTTTCCTGTTCGAGGTGGTATGCCTTCAAAAATGCAGGGCCGAAAATTGCATCATCCTCGTGAGCCACTCGTCCGATAGTTACTGCTCCGCGCACAAACATTTGCCTTTGGTCGAAAATATCCGCCTGAGCAAGTGCAAGTGCGTGCAACTCGTGAAACAGGACACCGTGAAGCTGGGGCGACCCGTCGGACATTACCAAAGGAATACTTGTGACAATCGTGTCTGAAAACCATGTTGTCCTTCTATCCAATACAGCATCGCCTGGCGAAGCTTTGAGAGCGTCCACAAACACTTTGACTAATTGTCGGGAATCCTGCGAAGTGTGTCCTTGAATGTAGTTTTCAAAGCCAAGCAGATCAATATAAGAAATAACGCGTTCAGTGTACCATAATATGTTATGTAGAATTCCGCTTGCGGTCAAGCAACAGCTATTCAGGAGTAAAATGATGAAGCTCGATGCGTGGCGTTCTTCGCCGTTTGAAAACTTTGTATTCGCGCATGAAGTTGAACGAGGGCATCTATTATGTGCATCCATAGATCCACACCTCCTCCAGAAGCGCATTCTACTTTAATCTGATTTACTAATAAGTTTTTATTGGGCGAAACGGTCGTTGATATTATGGTCGAATAATAAATTGAATGAGTGACTGCTTCCCATGCGTTATGCCAATATAATTCATCGCTGGTTAGGCAAAAGCCATCCTCAGCGCCACCAAACAATGTATTGTCATATAACAATAGTATTTTAGAAATGTCGCGAAGACCTCTTGGAGAAAGGTAAGTCTGGAATGCTTGCTTTAATTTTGATTCGGGAATGTTTGGTCTTAAATAAGCATTTCGTGCTGGGGTTGCAAGACGACTCATTATCATACTAATAGTGCAGTAAACAGCCGACTCTTTAGCTTCTTGATTTGAGAAGTCAACTCGCCACGCAGCTTCGTAACATTTAGCTGCTTCATCAAACTGGGATGTTGCCGCAAGACAATACGCTCGTCCCATCAGGCAAACCATATATTCAGGAGAACCCAATAAGCCCTGAGTATAGTCCTTAAAAGCATCTTGAAATCTTTTCTCCTCGACGAGCAAATCCCCACGAATACCAAGCGCAATAAAATTGTTTGGTATAATACGAAGACAGTTTTCTACGGATGTTCGTGCCGAATTAAAGTCCTTTAGCTCCAAATAGCAACGGGATTTGTAAAGGTAAATTAGTCCCAATAAAGAATCTGCTCCTTGCGATCTAGGGTCGCCAATTGCTTGGTCATGGGATGCCACTGAAGGCCGCTGGAAAGCATTGGAAGCCTGTGAAATGGTCACGGCGCAGAAATTTGTTCGGAATGTCTATTATCACGAAATGGTCAGGTCGCTCCAAAAATTTGGCTACGGCGTGGAAAATAATCCGCGTGGTGATTTCGAGATTATCGGTGTCGGCAAGGAATTGATTGACCGCTTTTCCAAACGCCATGCCGAGATTGACCAGAAAACCAAGGAACTGTTGGAACGCGAACCGGACAAGGCCAATCAAAACCTCAAAGCCATCCGGGCCAACATCGCGCACAAGGAACGGGCGCGAAAGATCAAGGATGGGCGGTGGTCGTGGTCGAGGCTTGCACCGGTATCTTGGCCGTGACTTCGCGGAGCATGGCTTCGGGTGTGCGGGCCGAGAATTCATCTTCCAGGGCCAGCCGGTCGGCGAATTCCTGTTTCAACACCTGGCGCCCCATTGCCTGCTTGGCCGTTTCCAGAAATTTCTCAACGGGAATAATCCAGATTTCTTCGTGAAGCTGTCCCCAAAAAACCTCCAACGGATTTTCTGACACCCACCAAGGATAACCATACTTCGCTTTGGCTTTGGCAATGGCGCGGCGGTCGTCGACAGCGGCAGCGGGGGCTTCGCCATTGCCTTCCCCCGGTTTTGGCTGAGTCTGCGGAACTTCTTTTGCAGCCTGCTTAAAGCTGACCCGCTTAATCATTGCCAGACTATGCTCGACTTGAAGATGTCCATACACGCGCATGGCCAACGCTCCGCCGTCACCGTGGCCGAGCCAGCGGCTAATGGTGGGAATGTCCACCCCCGATTCAATACAGGTCGTCGCAAAAAAATGGCGAAAGTCATGATGGGTGAATTTGGGGAATTTGAGCTTTTCGCAGGCGGTCGCCAGACATTTCTTGGCGCTGTCGGTTTTGAAAAGTTTCCCCTGGGGCGGTTCGGCCGATTTTTTTTTGAGCCGGAGCAGAAAGTCGCGCAAGGCGGCGGGCATCGGAATCAGACGGTCGCTGCCCTCGGATTTGGTTCCATGCACCCAAATCATGTCATTTTCAAATTTCACATCCTCCCAGACGCTCGCCCGCGCCTCCCCGATGCGCGCCCCGGAGAAAGCCAGAAATTCAACCAGGTCGGCCCCCGCCTTGCTTTTCCGCTGGCTGTCGGCCCGGCCATCGGACTGCCGGATTTGCGCCACGAGTTTGGTGAACTGCTCCCGCGAGGGGATGACCACCTTGGAATTGGACACCTTGGGCCGTTTGATGGTCGTCGCCGGACTGGTCAAAATCAGACCGTGCTTCAACGCGTAGCTGAACACATTCCGCATCGTTTCCAGTTCATGCACGAAGGTTTGGCTTGCCAGTTTTGCCCCTCGTTTGATTGCCCAACTTTCGCATTGGGCGGGGGTGATGTTTCGTAGCGGAATGCCCTTGAAAAACGGGGAGAGATTTTTGATGCGAATTTCGCGCTGCGTGATTGTGCCCTCGGCCAGCGTGTGTTTGATGCTTTCCAGCCAGCGGTTGGCCACGGCCTCAAAGCCCAGCTTGGCATCATCCGTCAAGGTCAGGCAGCCGATTTGTCCCTTGAGTTCCTTGAGCCGGCGGTCAGCCAGTTTGCGATCCTTGGTTTTGAGCGAGCGCCGAAATTGCTTGCCGCTTTTTTTGATGAGGGCATAATACCCGCCTGATGATTCGAGCCGATACAGGTTCTCAGCAACTTTATGAAACACCGGTTGTCCAACCGGTTGTGATGGGTTTTGCACGTTCATTTTCATGGCAAAATCTAGCACAATTTCAATCGGGTTGCAAGAATGGGTTACAAGTCGGCTTTAATCATTCGGATAAAACGCATAATTGCCCTGCAATTATTGATGTTTTGCGCGGTTAGCTCAGTGGTAGAGCATTACCTTGACACGGTAGGGGTCGGAGGTTCGAAACCTCCACCGCGCACCATCTTCAGTTTCGCCGGTTCAATCCTTTTGAAAGTTTCCGAAGTTCCAATCAAAAATTCGGCGGCGTGTCGTTGCTTGGCGCGACCGGGGGCGGTTTTTGACCTGTGGAAGATTTATTGTTGTCCGCGCCCGCCAGTTCGTCCGGCAAAATCGTGATGGCGATGCGGCGGTTTTTCGCCCGGCCCTCCGCGGTCGCGTTGTCGGCGATGGGGCGGAACTCGCCATAGCCCACCGCGCCCACGCGATGCGGATCCACACCCGCGCGTTCCGTCAAAAAATGCACCGCCGCCAACGCGCGCGCGGCGGACAATTCCCAGTTGCTCGCGAACCGTCCCTGCGCCGCCGGGCGGATCGGCACGTTGTCCGTGTGGCCGATGACGTGAATTTTCAAGTCCGGATGCGCCGCCAGCAGCGCGGCGATTTTCTCCATCACCGCCGCGCCGCCCGGCTTCAGCACGGCCTCGCCGGAATCAAACATCACGCGGTCCACGATGGTGACGGTCAGTTTGCCTTGCAGTTTGGAGATGGTCACGTCCTTCGATTCCAGATCCGTGCGCATCTCGTCCTCCAGGTTTTTCGCCATCTGCCCGGCCATCTCTTTTTCCTTCTGCAAGTCGCCCACCTGGGTCTTGAGGTCGGCGATCAAATCCCGGTTCGTCTGGTTTTCCGCCAGCGCCGCGTCGAGGCTCGTGGTGGCGGTGGCCAGTTGCGTGCGCAAATTTTCCAGCTCAAGCTGGCGGTGGTTTTTTCCTTCCGCCCAAAGCATGAGGAAAAACAGCGCCACCATCACCGCCACCACCGCGACCGCCCACGCGGTGAACGTGGCGCGATCCGCCGGCGGGGAATTTTTTCCACCACCGGCAAAAGGATTTTCGGAATCGCTCATATCGCGCCGCCCAAATTAAATCTCCGCGCCGGCGAAGGAAACTCGAAACTGGCGGCGCGAAACCGGGAAATCAGCCGCCGCCTTTGGCGCGCAGCACTTTCACCGTCTCCGGCAATTTGTAATGCCGCTTCAAACCGACCTCGTTGAGCAAACCTGCCGGCACGCGCGCGATGAATTCAGGAAAGCTCCGTTCCACGCGGTCTTTCAGGCATTTTTGCCCCGCCTTCGACGCCCAGAAATCATCCTCGATTTTCAACAGCGCCATCGCCGCCTCGTCGTTCGTCAGGTTTTCGCGCTTGGCCAGCGACCAGGTCAGTTCCTTGTCGCCGGGCAGCGCGACGGGAAACGCCACGAACTTCAAGGTCACCTCCGGCTCGTCGCCGGTGTCCGGCGCGACCGGGCGCACGGGAATCCGCTTGTGGAACTGCGTGCCGTCCGGCAGCGAGACATCCACCGCCAGCACCTTGTTTTCCTCGTCGGGCGTGATGTCCATGTCTGCGTCGCCGAAGCCGGCGGCGAAATGCTGCTTCACTTCCTCGATGGTTTTCGGTTCCAGGTCCGGCAGTTCGATGCGCTCGCAGAATTTCTCGAACGAGTTCACGCGGTTCTTGGAGCGCAACTCGTCCTCGGCGGCGGAATAAATCCGGGCCGCCAGCTCTGCGTCCGGCGCGACCTTGGGCAAAATGGTTCTCAACAGCGCCAGCAACTGCGCCTGTTCGTCCTGCTTCGATTTCTTTTCAGCCATAAAATTGAATCAATGTTTTTTGTTCAGCGCCGCCGTGAACCAGTCCACCGCCGCCGGTTTCGCCGGCTGGGCCGGACGATTGAAGCCGCCGCCCGCCGGGCGCGGCGCGTTCGGCGAGGTGCGCGTGCCGGTGGTGCTCGCGCCGATCACCGGCGCGGCTTTCATCGAAAGCGCGATGCGTTTGCGCGGGAGGTCCACTTCCGTCACCGTCACCATGACTTTCTGCGAGACCTTCACCACTTCCGCCGGGTTGGAAACAAAGCGGTCGGACAACTGGCTGACGTGGATGAGTCCATCCTGATGCACGCCGATGTCCACGAACGCGCCGAACGCCGTCACATTGGTCACGATGCCGGGCAGCTTCATGCCGGGCTTCAGGTCTTCCATTTTCTCCACGCCGCTTTGGAAGGAAAATACTTCAAACTTCTGGCGCGGATCGCGGCCCGGTTTCGCGAGTTCGCCGAGAATGTCGTTCAACGTCGGCAAGCCCACGGCCTCGGTGACGTATTTCGGCAACTGGATTTTCTGCCGCAATCCGGCGTCGCGAACCAGATCGTTGACCGCACAATTCAAATCTTTCGCCATCCGGTCAACCAATTCGTAACTCTCCGGGTGAACCGCGCTGGCGTCCAGCGGATGCGCGCCGTCGCGGATGCGCAGAAACCCTGCCGCTTGTTCAAAAGCTTTTTCGCCGAGACGCGGAACTTTCTTCAGTTCGGTGCGCGACTTGAAAGGCCCGTTTTCATTGCGGTAATTCACGATACTTGCGGCGAGCGCCGGGCCGAGGCCGGAAACGTAGGCCAGCAGTTGTTTACTGGCGGTGTTGAGTTCCACGCCCACGCCGTTCACGCAACTGACAACCACGTCGTCGAGGCTGTGCTTGAGCGCGGTCTGCTCCACGTCATGCTGATACTGGCCGACGCCGATGGATTTTGGGTCCAGCTTCACCAGTTCCGCGAGCGGGTCCATGAGCCGGCGACCGATGGACACCGCGCCGCGCACGGTGATGTCTTGCGTCGGAAATTCCTCGCGCGCCACTTCGGACGCCGAATAAATCGAAGCGCCGCTTTCGTTCACCATCACAATGGGGATCGTGAGCTTGAGCAGTTTCACGAACGTCTCCGTCTCGCGGCCCGCCGTGCCGTTGCCGATGGCGATGGCCTCAATCTGATATTTCTTCACCATGCTCAACACGGCTTCGGCGGCTTCGCGGATTTCGGATGTCGAGGAAGCCGTCGGATAAATCACGTCGTTGTGCAGCAGTTTTCCCTGGCGGTCGAGACAGACGATTTTGCAGCCGGTGCGGAAGCCGGGATCAATCGCCAGCACATTTTTCCGGCCCAACGGCGAGGCCAAAAGCAGTTCACGCAGATTTTCCGCGAAGACGCGGATCGCCTCGGCATCCGCGCGTTTCTTCGTTTCCATGCGCAGCTCCACCTCGATGGCCGAACCCAGCAGGCGCTTGTAGCTGTCCTGCACCGCGAGGCGGACTTGATCCGCCGCCGCGCCCCGGCCGTTGACGAACAGCGGCTCGATCTGCGCCAGCGCGGAATTTTCCTCCACCGCGATGCGCATCATCAAAAAGCCTTCTGTCTCGCCGCGCCGGATGGCGAGCAACCGGTGGCTCGGAATTTTTCCCACCGGTTCGCTCCAGTCGAAATAATCTTTGAATTTCGCCGCCGCTTCCTGCTTGTCGGAAAGCACCTTGGATTTGATCACGGCTTCGTTCCAGAAAAGCTCGCGCAATTTGGCACGGGCGGTGGCGTCGTCGCTGACGCGCTCGGCGATGATGTCGCGCGCGCCGGCCAGCGCGGCGTTCGCGTCCGCCACGCCTTTCTCGGCGCTGACATATTTAGCCGCCTCAGCCTGCGGATTAGCGGTGGATTGCTGGGCAAAAAGCAGGTCGGCCAGCGGTTCCAAGCCCTGTTCCTTGGCAATCATCGCGCGGGTGCGGCGCTTGGGGCGGAACGGCAGGTAAATGTCCTCCAGCCGCGTGATGTTGTCGGCGGCGGCGATGTCGGCCTTGAGTTTGTCCGTGAGCAGATTGCGTTCTTCGAGCGATTTGATGATGGCGTCGCGGCGCTGGTCGAATTCTGCGAGGCTGATGAGCCGTTCGCGAATGCCGGTGATGGCCACTTCATCCAGCGAGCCGGTGGCTTCCTTGCGATAACGCGCAATGAAGGGCACGGTGGCACCTTCGGCGAACAGCTTGGCGGTGGCGAGAACCTGGCGCGGCTGAACCTTGAGTTCGCCGGCGACTTTCAGAATGTGGGCTTCGTTCATCTTGCAAACGGGCGCATGGTTTAGCGCAGCCGGTCTGCCAAGTAAAACCGAAACCGAAATAATTTCCGGCGCTGGGGAGTTTTGCCATGTGGCTTGGCAGGCGCGTCCGGCTGTGTCTTAATGTGCCGGTGAAAATCCTCGGCATCATCCCCGCGCGCTACGCCTCGACGCGGTTTCCCGGCAAGCCGCTCGCGCTCATCGCGGGCAAGTCGCTCATCCAGCGCGTCGTCGAACAATGCCAGCAGGCGAAGTCGTTGAGCGAAGTCATCGTGGCCACGGACGACACGCGCATCTGGGAAGTGGCGCAGAATTTCTGCCGCGTGGAGATGACGCGCCCGGAACATCCCAGCGGTTCGGACCGCATCGCGGAAGTCGTGGAACGTTGTGGCGGCGACGCGGTGGTGAACATCCAGGGCGACGAACCACTGATTGACCCGGCGGTGATTGACGCGGTGGCGAACGCGCTGACGCACGCTGAAATGTCCACGGCGGCGACACCAATCAAAAATCTTTCCGAGCTGGACAACCCGAACGTCGTAAAAGTCGTTGTCAANNCGCACGATTCCGTATTTGCGCGAGGCCGCCAGCCGTCCGGTGAACGAGCAGTTGGCGGCGTTTCCTTTTTTGAAGCATCTGGGCATTTACGGATTCCGGCGCGAGACGCTGCTGCGGCTGGTGAAGTTTCCGGTGTCGCCGCTCGAAAACGCGGAGAAGCTGGAACAGTTGCGCGCGCTGGACAACGGCATCGGCATCGCCGTCGTGAAAGTGGATTACGACAGCATCGGTGTGGACATGCCGGAAGACGTGGCGCGGGTGGAAGCTATTTTAAGAAAGCTTTAGCCACAGATTAACACAGATGAAACGCAGATTTTCAGAAAGCCAACGCGGATGAGTTTTTTATTTGTGTTTCATCTGTGTCAATCTGTGGCCAAAAAATAATTTGAAATGAAATTCATATTCGTAACCGGTGGTGTGGTGAGTTCGCTCGGCAAAGGTCTGACCGCCGCCGCGCTCGGCACGCTGCTCGAAAACCGCGGCCTCAAGGTCGCGCTGCAAAAGTTCGACCCGTATCTCAATGTGGATCCCGGCACGATGTCGCCGTATCAGCACGGCGAGGTCTATGTGCTCGACGACGGCGCGGAGACTGACCTCGACCTCGGCCATTACGAGCGTTTCACCAGCACCAAGCTCTCGCGGATGAACAACCTGACGAGCGGTCAGGTTTATCAGAAGGTGCTGAACAACGAGCGCGAAGGCGTCTATCTCGGCAAGACTGTGCAGGTCATTCCGCACGTCACCGACGAAATCAAGCGCCGCATCCATTTGCTCGCCGAGACCAGCAAGGCCGACGTCATCATCACCGAAATCGGCGGCACCACCGGCGACATCGAAGGCCTGCCGTTCGTCGAGGCGATCCGCGAATTCGCGCTGGAAGCCGGCATCGGCAATACCTGTTTCATCCATGTCACCTACGTTCCGTTCATCAAGGCGGCGGGCGAATTAAAGACCAAGCCGACGCAGCAATCCGTCGCCAAGCTCCGCGAAATCGGCATCACGCCGAACATCATCGCGTGCCGCTGCGAGAAGCCGCTCGACAAGGAACTGCGCCAGAAAATCTCCATGTTCTGCAACGTCCCGCTCGAAGGCGTCATCGAGGTCAAGGACGTGGACCATTCCATTTACGAAATGCCGCTGATGCTCCAGCGCGAGCGCATGGATGAACTGGTCTGCCGCATTTTGCATCTTACCACGCCCGCGCCAAACATGGCGCACTGGCAGGAGATCATCCGCAAGCTCATCGCGCCGCAGCACCGCGTCCGCATCGGCGTCGTCGGTAAATACATCGGCCTGCAGGACGCCTACAAATCGGTCTATGAAGCCATCATCCACGGCGGCATCGCCAACGACTGCGGCGTGGAAATCGTGCAGGTGGACTCGGAGGAAATTGAAAAGCACGGCGCGGAAAAGATGTTGAAGGGCCTCGGCGGCATCCTGGTGCCCGGCGGTTTCGGCGAACGCGGCATCGAGGGAAAAATCCTCGCCGCGAAATACGCGCGTGAAAACAAGATTCCTTACCTCGGTCTTTGCTTGGGAATGCAGATCGCCACGATTGAATTTGCCCGCAACATTCTAAAACTGGAAAAGGCGCACTCGACGGAATTCAACCTGGAAACGCCGCATCCGGTCATCGCCTTGCTCGACGCCCAGAAAAAAGTGACCAAGAAAGGCGGCACCATGCGCCTCGGCGCGATGCCGTGCCAGCTTGCCGTCGGCTCCAAGGCCGGCCAGCTTTACGGTTCGTTTGTCGTTCACGAGCGCCATCGTCACCGCTACGAGTTCAACAACAGCTACCGGGAAAAATTTGAGAAGGCCGGTTTCATTTTCAGCGGCACCTCGCCAGACGGCAAGCTCGTCGAGGTCATCGAACTGAAGGATCATCCGTTTTTCATTGCGAGCCAGTTCCACCCGGAATTCCTGAGCAAGCCGCACCAGCCGCATCCGCTGTTCAAGGGCTTCATCGCCGCCGCGCACGAGCGCATCCATCACAAGCCGCTGTATTCGATCTAGCGGGCGATGCGCTACGCCGAAGCCATCCAGTTTCTTTACGGACTGCAATTGTTCGGCGCGCATTTCGGTTTGGAGCGCGTGCAAAAACTTGCCGCGCTCGCGGGCTGGCCGCAGGAGAAACTCCGCTTCATCCACGTCGCCGGCACGAACGGCAAAGGCTCGACCTGCGCGATGCTGGAAAGCATTTACCGCGCGGCCGGCCTGCGCGTCGGCTTGTTCACCTCGCCGCACCTTGTTTCATTTCGCGAGCGAATTCAGGTCAACCGCCAGTTGATTTCGGAAAGCGAAATCGTCCGGTTGGTCGCGGAGATACAGCCGATGCTGGAAGAATTTTCCGGCGACCACCACCCGACGATGTTTGAAGTCGTCGCCGTGATGGCACTGAAATTTTTCGCCGAACAAAAATGCGATCTCGTGATTTGGGAAACCGGCCTTGGCGGACGGCTCGACGCCACGAACATCGTCACGCCGCTCGCGAGTGTCATCACGAACATCGCCTTCGACCACCAGCAATGGCTCGGCGACACACTGGCAAAAATCGCGGCGGAAAAAGCCGGTATCATCAAGCCGGGCGTGCCGGTTATCACCGCGACCGACGCGCCGGAGGCGTTGAGCGCGATTGAAACTGTGGCCAATAAAGTTGGCTCGCCGCTGACAAGCATCGGAAATATTTCAGCATCCAGCATCCAGCATCCAGCATCGCTGCTGGGCGACCATCAGAAACTAAACGCCGCGCTCGCGCTGGCCACGGTCGAGGTTTTACAAAAACAAATTCCCGTCAATGCAGCAAGCATCCGTAACGGACTGGCTGCCGTGAACTGGCCGGGCCGGTTGCAACTGGTTCAGAAACCAGACGGCGGGAAAATCCTGCTCGATGGCGCACACAACGTTGCCGGGGCGGAAACCTTGCGCGCGGCGCTGAAAAATGATTTTGCCGGCAACCGGCCGGTTTTCATCTTTGGCGCGCTGGCGGACAAAAAATGGCCGGGCATCTGTCAGGTTCTGGCCCCGCTGGCGGCGAAAGTTTTCACCGTGCCGGTCAGCAGTGACCGCACGGCAAAGGCCGGCGAACTGGCGGATTATTTTCGTTCCGCGAATCCGGCGACGGTGGCCACCGCCTGCGACAATCTGGCGGACGCGTTAAACGCCTGTAAAGACGAGCCTTTTATCGTCATCACCGGCTCGCTGTATCTCGTTGGCGAGGCGCTGGAGCAGTTGGGACTTTCGCCCGCTGGCGACGGCGAGCGCGGTTTGAACGAGTGGGTGGCCCCGCAAATTCCGAGATAAGCTTCCAGCAAGTTAAGTCGAAGTGAAGCTAATAACTTTCACGGCCGGCTCCCGCGCGTTGACGCATGGCTTAATCATAATTACTATTCGTTCCTGTTATGGATTACGCTGACACTCTGCCGAAGCAACGTGGCTTTGGCGAAACGACCCGTCCGGATAACTGGTGGTTGCAACCGCTGGTGGTCTTTCTCGGATTCTCCGCCTTCATCATCTACTCAACGTGGGCGGCGTTCCAAGGCGTCGGCGACATGCAAGCCACCGCCAAAACCGGCCACGCCGTTTGCAGTTACTGGTTTGGCGGTCTGCACGGTGAAAATGGCGGAGCCAATTATCTCTCGCCTTTCTATTCGCCCGAATTCTGGGGCACCTCGCCGCACACTATCGGTCAACTGCCCGCGTGGTGGCCGGCATGGGCGCCGTTCTCACCGGCGTTTTTGATCCTGTGGATTCCCGCCGGTTTCCGGTTTACCTGCTATTATTATCGTGGTGCCTATTACAAGGCGTTCTGGGCCGACCCAATCAACTGCGCGGTCGGCGAACCGCGCAAAACCTTTTTGGGCGAACGCTATTTTCCGCTAATCATCCAGAATGTTCACCGCTACTTTTTCTATCTCGCATTCCTGTTCATCATCCTCCTCTCGTATGATGCGTGGTTGGGAATGTGGTTCACGGACGTCGCCGGCAAGGAACATTTTGGCATCGGTGTCGGAACGCTTGTGCTGACGCTCAACGCCGTTTTCCTTGCGATGTATACCTTCGGCTGCCACTCGCTTCGCCACTTGATTGGCGGCTATCTCGACTCCAAGACCAAGGCACCGACGTGCGCCAAGGGTTATGACTGTGTGAGCTGCCTGAACCGCAAACACATGATGTGGGCGTGGATCAGCTTGTTCTGGGTTGGCTTCACGGATGTTTACGTCCGTTTGTGCGCGACGCATCATTTGACCGACTTTGTTTTCTTCACGTTGAAATAAACTTTTACCCCTTTTTTATTGTGGCTACCAATTACGAAACTCACGAATACGACGTGCTGGTCATCGGCGCGGGCGGCGCGGGCCTGCGCGCGGCGATTGAAGCGTCGGCAGCCGGCGTCAAAGTCGGCCTGATCTGCAAATCACTCCTCGGCAAGGCGCACACCGTCATGGCCGAGGGCGGCATGGCGGCGGCGATGGGCAACGTGGACGACCGCGACAACTGGAAGGTTCATTTCGCCGACACGATGCGCGGCGGCCAATACGTCAACAACTGGCGCATGGCCGAACTGCACGCCAAGGAAGCGCCGGCGCGCGTTCACGAACTCGAAGCTTGGGGCGCGGTGTTTGATCGGACGAAGGAAGGAAAAATTTCCCAGCGCAATTTCGGCGGCCATCGTTATCCGCGTTTGGCGCACGTGGGCGACCGCACGGGCCTCGAACTCATTCGCACGTTGCAGGATCACGGCATCCATCAGGGCATCACGGTTTTCATGGAATATACCGTCGTGTCGCTGTTGAAAGACGGCGGCCGGGTGGTCGGCGCGTTTGGTTACGACCGTGAGCGCGGCCGTTTCCGCGTTTTCAAGGCGAAGGCGGTTGTCCTTTGCACCGGTGGTTTGGGTCGCGCGTATTCGGTGACCAGCAATTCATGGGAAGGCACCGGCGACGGTGTTTCGCTGGCGTATCATGCGGGCGCGGAACTGCTCGACATGGAGTTCATCCAATTTCATCCGACCGGCATGATCTGGCCGCCGAGCGTGCGCGGCATTCTCGTGACCGAGAGCGTGCGCGGTGAAGGCGGCGTGTTGCGCAACAAGGACGGCAAGCGTTTCATGTATGACGACGTGCCGGAAAATTACAAGTCGCAGACCTCGACCGATCCCGAGGAAGGCTGGCGCTACACGCAGAACGACAAGAACGCGAAGCGTCCGCCGGAGCTGCTGACGCGCGACCACGTCGCCCGCTGCATCAATCGCGAAGTGAAAGCCGGTCGCGGCAGTCCGCACGGCGGCGTGTTCCTCGACATTTCGTGGATCAAGGAAAAGATTCCGAACTCCGCCGAACACATCAAGCGCAAGCTGCCTTCGATGTATCACCAGTTCATGCAACTGGCGAATCTCGACATCACCAAGGAACCGATGGAAATCGGCCCGACCACGCATTACGCGATGGGCGGCATCCGCGTGGA
>PLYV01000284.1 GCA_003151855.1 Limisphaerales bacterium
CTCATGCACCAGCGCGGTGGGCTGAAGGGTGTGACCGGCCGACTCCCGGAGCATCCGCGCCGCCGCCATCTTCCGAAGCTCGTCATAGACCAGTGATAGCAACTCCTCAGACGCCTGGCCTTCGCCGAGTCTGACGGATTGCAAAATCAACGTGATGTCGCTCATGGGTCGGCAAATTATGATTCAAGCAACGGTATCTGCCAAGCGGCATCCGGTGCTTGCGTCCAGGCAGCAACCAGGTGAATTCATGAACTTTGCTGCATCGCCAACCATTGCTCTCCTCATGCGCATCCGTCCCCCATCCGTAAAAACCGGCTCGCTTCGCTCATTAATAATATCCGTTCGCGCTGCATTGCTCGCCGGTGCGGCTCGCACTTCGCGTGCTCAATAGGTCAACACGAACGCGCGCAACCATTGCCGGCCAACGCCTCACCGAGTGATTTTGTTTTTGCCGGCAATGTGCCACGCCCCAGCCAGTTCAAAAAGGATTTGGCGGCGGCGGGAATCGCGAAACAAGATCCACCAGGCCGCGTGGTTGACTTCCACTCATTCCGGCACACGTTCTGCATCAACCTGCACCTTGCCGGAGTGCCATTGCGTGAGACCATGGAATTGATGCGGCATAGCGATGTCCGCCTGACGATGAGGATTTATGCTGACTCGTCTTTGTTTGCCCTGCGCCCTGCCATTGAAAAGCTGGTGCCGTGGAACTACTCGGCGGATGACTCACAAAAACTCGGCGCGGAGGGTCTTTTGCCGTCATTGGCTGGCACAGTGGGAGCGACGGAAAAATGTCTAATATCTCCTGTAATTACGGGACTAAAGTCGCTATCTGTCACTGGGTGTCACGGTGGGACAGAAAGTGGGGAATGGTGCCTCACTTCGACACCGCTCAAATATTTTTTCAGGGTCAATCCTCGTCTGGTGCTTTCTGACTCACAATCAAACTGTCTTTGAAGAAAATCCCGATGTTTAGTGTATCCCCACAGTGGGGAGGGGTTGGGATTTAAAGCCAGCCTTTGTTTGCAATGGCTTCATTGCGGTTCACACATTTTCCAGCATCCCCGACTTCGGTCGGTTTTCGTTGGCTCGCGCGGCTGCTGTTGAATGTGAATGGAAGCCGCGCTCGCCGAAAACCTCACTCATCACTCACGCTCACACGGGTTCACCCACGGACGGGTTATGCGGGTAAAGGACAGATGTCCTTGAGACGGGTGCAACGTTGTGCCCCCCGACCGCCCGCGTCGTTGGGCCAGCAAAGCCCATTGTCCACATATGGCCCGGTAAGCGAATCGGAAACCGCATGGACAGCAACAGAGCCCCGTGGTTGTTTGCGGGGGCCATGGATGGGGAACTGTTTTTGGCGTGGGTGCGGCAAGGGCTGGTGCCCGCGCTCCAGCCAGAGGATTTGGTAATCATGGACAATCTGGCCACGCACAAGGTGGCCGGGGTGCGTGAAGCCATTGAGGCCGTCGGGGCCAGACTGCTTTATCTGCCACTGTATTCTCCCGACTTCAACCCGATTGAAAATAGGTGGAGCAAAATCAAACAACGCCTCCGCAGTCTGGCACCGCGCACGGACGCCGACTTGCTCCACGCCAGTGCTGACGCCTTCGACACCATCACCCCCACCGATTGCCTCGGCTTCTTTTTAAACGCCCAATACACTATATTACTTATGTAAATGCTCTAACTCGATCCGAAACGTCACCACCGTGGCGAACGGCATTGCCGCCGGACAGGTGTCACTTTGCCATCCTTCCACTCGATATCCACAGCGAATCCGCCACGGGCCTTGAGTCCGGTGATCTTTTCATTCGGCCATGCTTCGTTACAGCAAGCGCTTTAGTTTGCCGTGGTCAATTCAAATTTCCAATCTCCGGGCGCAACTTCAAAGCGCATCCATCCGTTCGCCGTTTCTTTGAATTCAACACCCTTCACGTTTCCCGTTGACTGGCCGTTTTTCCAGATCAAGCGGCCATTGGCGGTCACACTTTGCGGCGGCGTGCGGCCGCACGGAAGATAAACCTGCGCCGTCGTTCCTTTCGGTGAATTGAGCGCGAGGCTGAAAGCGTGTTCGTCCCGGCGCAGGCTGACGGAAATTTTTCCGGCAACGCTGTCCACGGTGGCGTCAATCTTTTTGAGCGCGCCCATTTGCGGACGCACCTGATACGTCGCCCAAGCCGGCGTGAGCGGCGCGAGGCCCGCGAAGTATTGCGACAGAATTGTCAGCGGCCCGCCGGACCACGCGTGGTTGCGCGTGCTGGATAATTGTCCGCCGGTCAACTTCGTGCCCGCAACCCAAAGCTCCGGCAACGTCGTCCACTCATCAGCGACAATCGCGCCGTAACGTTTTTTCATTCGCGCGAGCGCCGCGTCGGGATCGCCCATCAGCATCAGCGCTTCGAGCACGTATTTTTCCAGGTAAGGACTGGCGTGATATTCCGTCGCGAGAATTTTTTGAATGGCGGACATTTTCTCCGAACCGGCGATGCCCGCGACAACGCACAATGCGTTCGCGCGATCATCCGTCGCGCCTTTGTAGGCGGGCGTGCGGTAAGCCGAGCCGTTCCACATGATTTTGTTCACGGCGGCGATGACGTTGCTGCGGGTGGTTTCATATTGCGCGGCCTCGTCCGGCTTGGCGGCGAGACGCGCCAGATTCGCCGCGCCTTGCAACGCGAGGCAATACCAGGCCTGGTCCAGAACGCGTTCGTCAATGTTGTCGCCCCAGTCGGCCCAGTTCCAGTTGCCGTTGCGATGCCCGAGCAAACCCTGATCGTCCAGTTTCCAAATCGAGAGATAATCGCGCACATGCGGATAGGCATCCACAACCGTCTGCTTGTCGCCGGTGTAAAAATAATACGTCCAGAAACCGTATTGGCCGATGCTCGCGAGCATTTGCTGCGGCAACTCCTGCGTCCAGGCGGTGGACGGAATCGGCGAGTAAAGTGTTTTGTCGGGCCTCTGCCAACCGCAGAGATTATAGATTGCCTTGCGGATCAGTTTCCCGGACGACGGCGACAACGAATAAAATGTTTCGCCGAGTTCGTTCACGGCGTCGCCCCACCACTGCGCGCGCTCGCGGTCGGGACAATCCATGAAGTTGTCGCGCATCGTGACGTAGAGCGTGCGAATGGATTTCTGCCAAAGCTGGTTGAAGAACGGATCGTCGCTGGTGAACGCGCCGGAAAATTCCGTGTCGTAACCGGTCTCGCGATATTTCAAGCCGAGCACCTTCACGCCGGCGGGAATTTTATAGAGCACGTCCTGGCCGTTGAACCAGCCGAGCGATTCGTATTCCTGCACGCCGTCGCGCGTGACGTATTCGGCGCGGAGGTTCGGCTCGCCGCCGCCACGATAATTGCTGCTGCGAATGTCAATCGTCTGGCCCGCGCCCGCCTCCACCCGCAGCCACGGCGTGATCTGCGCGTTGTAAGGAAGCTTCGCGACGATCACCTGGCCGGTGGATGTCAGCGGCAGCGAGACGTTGAGATAATCTTTCAGGCCGTGGTTTTTCCACTGCGGAATCGGGCGCGGATGAAGTTCGTTCCACGGCGCAACTCCCGCCGCGCCGAATTGCAAAGCCGGCGGCCACGCCGAGTCATTGAACTTTGCGGAAGTCCAGTCGCCGAGATTGTTGCTCGCGTCGAAACGAATGTCGCATTCGGGCAGCCGGAAATTAGGCTTTTCGTCCGCAGGCGTGCCGTAGGCAGGATGAACCAGCGCTTTCCAACCCGCGTCGGACATCACGACCCCATTGCCCGCGTTCAGCTCAAAAAGAAATCCGGCCTTGCCACTGTTCTTGTGGCTGAAACCTTCCTTGCCCCAGAACCACGTCAGCACGGCGATGGTGTTGTCGCCCTTGAGCAGCCACGGCGCGAGGTCCACCTCGTCGTAATACGTGTCGCGCGGATTCGGGCCGCGTTTCAGTCCGCCTTCGAACACGACCTGCTTGCCGTTGATCCACAGCCAGTATTTGGAATCCACCGCGATCCGTGCCACGGCGGATTTCGGCACGGTGCGCAGCGTGAAATGTTTTCGTAAAACGCTCCAGGTATTTTCAGCGTGGTTCGTGGTCGCGCCGATCCATTGCGCTTGCCATTCCGGCGTTTCCGCAAAAGTGGTGGCGGCACTTAGGCCCAGAATTAAAAATGTCCAAACGGCAACTGCTGCTATTCTTGGAATCATTTCAGTTGATTACTCAATTCTAAACACCACCGCACTTCTAAACGGCATTTCCGCCGGACAAGTGATCGCGAGGCCGTCGGCTTCCTGTTTCCATTGCAGTTCGCCGTCATGCCCGAGGAGCTTCACCGATTTGACCGGCTGACCGAGGCGTTTTGCTCCCGTGCCGAGCGACTTGATTTTCAATTGCGTTCCCGGCGCGGGCACAGTCAGGCAAAACGCATAGAGCGCGCCATCTTTGCCGATGGTGAAGCGAAAATCCTGCGGGCTGAACTTGAAGTTCGCATGGTAACGCTCCAGTTTTCCTCCGGGAAGCATCTTCAAGTTGCCATTCACCAGCTCTCCTTCGCCGGGAATGGTCCAAGCGCGGCTGCCGTAAACCGCCTCGCCGTTGCGCCGCATCCAGACGCCGACTTCCTTCAGCATCTTCTGGCTGCCTTCATCGAGCGAACCGTCCGGCAGGATCGAAATGCACAGCGCTGCGTTGCCGTCGCGCGCGATGGCTTCGATGACGTAGCGGATCATCATGCCCGAATCGTAGGTGAAGCCGGGCGCGTAAAACCAGTCGCCCACCGGCGCTTCGGCGATCCACGGCTGGTTGGTGTTGATGTTGGGCGGAATGCCGAATTCCTCGGTCGTCACCGTGCCGCTGGTTTTCTTGCGGAACTTCACGATGCTAAACGTGTCCACCTGGCCACGCCGGGCCAGCGTGGTGTTGTAAAAATCCGCAATGACGGTCTGCATGGCGTCGGCCTTGATGCCGGTGCCTGTGCCGCCGCCGCTGAACGGCTGCTGGTCGGTGCCGTCGGTGTAGATGAAATCGGGACTATATTGGTCAACGACGTCCATCATGCGCAACGCCCATTGCGTGGCATACCATTTGGCGTAATCGAGGTGTTGCGAGAAAATTCCGGCGGGCGGCGGACTCCACGGCGAATACGCCGCTGCCGTCACGCCTTGGTATTCACGGAGGTCAATGCCGTAAAGCCGGCGCGGATCGAGACCTTCCCACCATTTGCCTTTGCCGTCGGCCAGCGTCAGGCTGCCGTCCTTGTCTGCGCCGAAAGCCGTCTGCCACCACCACCAGGTGTATTCATGATGGAACGTCACGCCGAAACGCATGCCGTCAGCGCGACAAGCCTTGGCCCATTCGCCGAGCAAATCGCGCTTCGGTCCGAGGTTGACGGCATTCCACGGCTGATAATGCGAATTCCACAAATCAAAGTTGTCGTGATGCACGCCTTGGATCATCAAGAACCTCGCGCCGGCGTCCTTGTAAATCTCCGTCAACTTGGCGGGATCGAGTTTGTCTGGATTCCAATCGCGCAGGACTTCCTTGTAGCCGGACTCGGACGGCGGGCCGTATTTCTTGAGATGATTATTGTAGGCCGTGGTGCCGGACACATACATTTTGCGCGCATACCAGTCGCCGCTCTCGCCGGATGCCTGCGGGCCAAAATGCACCCAGATGCCGAACTTCGCCTGCCGCAGCCAGTCCGGCGTGCCGGGATAATTTTTCTCGATGGATGCCCACGTAGGCTCAAACGGCCCCGGTGCAATCGGCAAATCCAGTTTCACTTCCGGTGAATTCTCCAACGCCCCCATCGGCACGCTGTCCGGCGCCAATGGCTTGGAAATCGCCGGCATGGGCGGCAACAAAGGCAAAGTGGTCGCCGAGATGACGCTTAACAAAGTGCTCCCGTGCGGCGGCAGTTCCACGCTGAAAGATTTTGATTTGCCCAAATCCTTGTGCGCCCAGAGGTCACGCACTTGCTGGCTGCTGGAAAGACCGATCACCTCTGACCAGAGCACTTCCAGTTTCAACGTCTTGTCGGTGCGATTAAACAGGCCAACCGCTTTGGAACCGCCCTGCAACTCTTTCACCCAGATTTCACCGCCAGCCTTTTGCAGAACACGTTGCGCGGGCCGGCCCAGGGCGTCTTGATTGACGGCGATCACTTCATCGTTGGTCAACAACGACAAGGTCCACTCATCAAGGTCGGTCAAGTTCGCTCCCAGCATCAGCGGCGACGACGCCAGCGACCACAGCGACATCAGCGTGCGCTGTTCATCCTTGGTAAAGCGGGTCTGGCGCTCCTTGCCGGCGATGGTGCATTTGATGCCGAGATGTCCAAACGGAATCATGTCCGCATCCGGCCAATGCCCCGGCCCGCCTTTGCCTTGCCAGACCGCCACCAAGTCAAACGCATGGTCCAAGTCTTTCCACCGATCCCAAAAATCGCCCGAGATGCGCCACATGTTCGCGTTGGCGGCAATGTGCGCCGCATGCGCCACATCCGTCGACCCCGGCGACGTGCTGAACACAATCGGGCGCCCGCACTTGTCAATCGCCTTGTGAATCATCTCGATTTCGCCCGCGCTGTAGGGCACGGAAAGGTCGTCCACCTTGATGAAATCCAGTCCCCACGCCGCGTAAAGCCGGAACATGGAATCATACCACGCCTGGCCCGCCTCGTTGTCGCGCACGCCAAACATATCCGGGCACCAGTAGCAAATGCTATTGGTGTTGGCCGCATCGGCGGCCGTGAACGTGCTGCCTTCAATCGGCGTCCGGGCCAGCACCGCCTGGCGCGGAATGCCGCGCATCATGTGGAAACCGAATTTCAAGTCCAGCGCGTGAATCTTGTCCGCGAGCGGCTTGAAGCCTTTGCCGCCGCTGGCCGACGGAAAGCGGTTCGTCGC
>PLYV01000221.1 GCA_003151855.1 Limisphaerales bacterium
CGTCGGCCTTGAAGCGGTGCAGGGCGAAGCGGTCTTCGTGGGAGAAGACGGCGACCGTGCGGCTGCCCAGCTCGTGCGCCGCGCGGAAGACGCGGATGGCGATCTCGCTGCGGTTGGCGACGAGCAATTTCCTCTGGCGGACGGGCGCGGCGGATGAATTCATATTATGCGTGGCATAAGACACCAAACCCGCGCCCGCAAATCAATCCGCGAATTTTTTAAAAACAAAAAGCATTTCATCCGGGCCGGGGCCGCCGGGAAACGGGCGCTTTGCGCCCAGACCGAAAACCATTGTCCGGTTTCGGTCTGCTGCCCGCCCCACCCCTGCGTCTAGGGCATTGCCCTAGTGAACAAATGCCCTGCGTCCTATGGTGACGCCCGGTTCCCCATGATAGTTTTGTAGCAGGCAAAAAAATTTGCCAGTCAGCGGTTGTGTCAGGCAATCAAGGGAACAAAGTTGTAATCATCTAACCCGCCTGATGCGCAGTTCCGCCGCATGAATAGAAAGCAAACAAAATGAAACAGACCAAAAACATCCGTAAGGCGGGTTTCACCCTCGTGGAAATCATGATTGTCGTGGCCATCATCGGCCTGCTGGCGGCCATCGCGATTCCAAACTTCGTGAAAGCCCGGGCCACCTCGCAGGCCAACGCCTGCATCAACAACCTCCGCCAGATGGACGGGGCGTGCCAGCAGTGGGCCTTGGAGCAGCACAAACAAAGCACCGACACGGCCACGCTGGCCACCGACCTGACGCCTTACATCAAGCTGAACTCGGCGGGCAGCATTCCGGCCTGCCCGGCCAACGGCACTTATTCGGCGTCCTGGGTTGTCACCAACGGCCCGACCTGCACGTTGAGCTCGGCGACCCCGCCGCATGCGCTTCAGTAAGCTGCCTTCCCTTGAAATCACCGCTTGAAAAGTTCCGGTGCGGACTTTTCAAGCGTCCAACCGCCGAACCGTTCGCAGCTTGGCCTGGACCGGACCGGCGAAACGCGGGCTGCCCGCCCGCCGGGTGAATTGAGCCGCCGCTAAAATCAATACATACAGGCAGATTCAGCATGACGGCGACCGACATTGCGTTTGACACCCTGGCCTGGGTCTGGTGTCTAATGAAACGTGTCTGGCATATCGCCGGGCAATTCATGCCAGGATTTGCAAAATATCTGGGACGCCATTCCCGCGCCGTTTTCATTACGGCGTCGCTCCTGCTGGTGGTGGCGGTCGGGTTCGTGGACTACCTCACCGGCCGCGAGGTTTCCGTCTCCGTCTTCTATCTGCTGGGCGTGGCGCTGGCCGTGTGGTTTGTCAGCCCCGGCTTCGGCGTGTTTGTCTCCGCGTTGAGCCTGCTCGTGAGCCTGGCCAGCGACGTGGCCAACGGGACGCAATTCACCAGCCTCATTGTTCCGCTCTGGAACGCCGTGGTGATGCTGGCCTTTTATCTCGTGGTCGTCTGGCTGCTCACCCTGCTGCGGTCGCTGAATCGCAGCCTGGAAGTCCAGGTCTGCCAGCGCACCGGCGCGCTCACCGAGGAGATTTTTGAACGCGAACGCCTCGAACGCGAACTTCTGGAGATCAGCGAACGTGAACAGCGCCGCATCGGCCAGGTTTTGCACGACAGCCTGTGCCAGCACCTCACCGGCACGACGCTCGCCGCCCAGGTGCTCGAGGAAAAACTCGCCGCCCGCGAACTGCCCGAAGCCGCCGAGGCCGGCCAGGTCGTCGGGTTGATGGAGGAAGGCATCAACCTTTCCCGCAAGCTCGCCAAGGGGCTGTATCCCGTGGAAGTTTCCGCCGCCGGCCTGATGCTCGCGCTCGAGGAATACGCCAAAACCACCAGCGATCTCTTCAAGGTCGCCTGCCGCTTTGAATGTGATTCGCCCGTGCTGATCCACGCCACCGCCACCGCCGGGCACCTCTATCGCATCGCGCAGGAGGCTGTCGGCAATGCCATCAAGCATGGCAAGGCCAGGAACATTTTGATCACGCTGGCGGTGGACGAGGAAAGCACCCTGCTGTCCATCCTTGACGATGGCACCGGTTTGCCCGAGCCCCTGCCCAAGGAACGCGGCATGGGCCTGCGCATCATGGCGCACCGTTCCGCCATGATCGGAGCCGCGTTCAGCGCCCGCCGCAACGTGCTGGGCGGAACCGAAATCACCTGTGAATTCAAGAATGACCCCGTCGCCGCCAACGTCCCGTGAACCGCTCAAAAATTAAGATCTTTCTCGTGGACGACCATCCGCTGGTGCGCGAATGGCTGACCAACCTGATCCACCAGCAGCCCGACCTCGTCGTCTGCGGCGAGGCGGAGGATGCGCCCGGCGCCGTGCAGGGCATCGCCGCGCACAAGCCCGACGTGGCCATCGTGGACATCTCGCTCAAGGAAGGTTCCGGCATCGAGCTCATCAAGCGCCTCAAGGTCCTCCAGCCCGGCCTCGCCGTCATCGTGCTGTCCATGCACGACGAGCAGCTTTATGCCGAACGCGCCCTTCGCGCCGGCGCGCGCGGCTACATCATGAAACGCGAGACCGCCAAGCAGATCGTCCTCGCCATCCGTCAAATCCTGGACGGCAAAATCTACATGAGCCGGAATCTCGCCGCCATCTTCGCGGAAAAATTTGTGGATGGCCGGCTCCCCGCCAGCGGTTCGCTCGTCGAACAGCTCACGGACCGCGAACTGGAAGTCTTTCAACTGCTCGGCAAAGGCTGCGAAACCCGCGAGGTCGCCCGGGTGATGATGGTCAGCATCAAGACCGTGCAGGCCCACTGCGCGAACATCAAGGAAAAGCTCAAATTGAGCAACGCCGCCGAACTCCTGCGCGAAGCCGTCCGCTGGCAGGAAAACCATCCCACCGGCTGAACCCCGTCAGCCCTTGTCATTTTCCGCGTTTGTAGAAAACACGTAGCTGCGCCGCCCCGTCGCAGAAGGTGGGCGCGACGCCCTCGTCGCGTAGCCGGTCTGAAAATTACGGGTTGCGTTCGGAGTGCGCCCGAGGACGGGCGCACTCCATTTTCAAGGCACTTACTGAGTATGGGTCTCGGTGGTGGTCGTCGAAGTCGCGGGCGTGGCTGGCGTGTTCGTGGTGGTCGTGCTGGTGGTGGTGGTCGGCGTGGAACAGCCGACCAGCGACAACAGCGCGACCAGAACGAAACCGGAGAGGATGATTTTTTTCATAAGTTTGGTTGTTTGGTTGATTGACTGCCCTGCCCCGCACCCGTCATGGCACCAAAGCCATGGGGTGTGCCCAATCTTCGCGCGGTGCCCGGCCGTCTGGCGCGAGTTTGCCGCACCCGCCGGTCAACCCCGCCGCGGACGGAAACCGCCGGCGAGATAGACGACCAGGCAGATCAACAAAACCAGACCCAGCCCGCTGCCGCCGATGACGGGACCGCCGAAGTAAAATCCGCCGCCCCCGAACAGGAGCAGCAGCACCAAGAGAACTAGTAATATATTCATGTCTGTAGGATAACCTGCCGTCCGCTGATTGCCATGGGGTCTTCACCCCATATGGCTGGCCGGCGGGAATGTGCTACTGTCACCTTATGAAAATCACCAATACCACCACCCCGCTCCGCCGGACGCTCCAACTGCTCGCCCTCAATGCCGCCGTGGCCCTGCTGGCCGCCGGCTGCGCCACCTACGCCGAACATTCCTACAACCAGGATTTCCACCAGAACCTGCCAACCTCGCCCAACTACACCATCAAGGATGTGGACGACAGTCATTTTAAGGTGGAAGTGTTTCAAGGTTCCCCCGGCACGGAGGGGGAACGCGCCGTCTATGTGAAAAAGGCCGCCGCCAGCGTGGCGGAAAACGAGGCCAAACGCCGGGGCTGGACCAACTGGGATTTGAATTACACCGAGGATTACAACCACGGCTGGATGCACATTGTCACCGCCGAGGTCACGCGCAAGAACGCCGCCGAAAAATCCCCCGACCTGGCGCACTAATCTGTTGTTGGCGAAAGCCATTGCCCCGGGCAGAGGGTGGTCGGGTAACGAAACGATTTGATCACAACCCTGAAAAGGTTGAATCAACGCAGCGGGAATGATTCAACCCCTACAGGGTTGGAAAAATGGGTGGGACGATTACCCGGCGTAGCCATTCCTCGCCAGCCGGCTCGGATGTCAACGCCGGGCTGGATGATTGCCAGCCTTTCAGGCTGGCCCGGCCACCGGGAATTCCAACGCCCAGGCGCCAAGCTGCGGAGCAGTGCACGATAATAACCCACGGCGTCAGCCGTGGGTTCTAAATTGCGGCGACACTATTTTTGTCCGGCGTAAATGCCTTGGATTTCCTCGGCCGAAAGCGCGCGGTTGAAAATCGCCACGTTGTCCAGCCGGCCCTGAAAGCAGCGCGGGCCAAAAACCTGGTCATTACCAAACCAGAAGGGATTGCTGTTGAGATAATGTCCTCCACAAGTCCCGCTGGCTACTAATTGGCCATCCAAATAAATGCTGCGCGTGGAATTGGCCGTGAACGTGGCCGCCAAAAAATGCCACTGGTTCAGCGGCAGCGCCGGAGCGACCGTGGCCGATCCAGAGTCGGTGTAAAAGTGAACCTGGTTATCCGGCTCGATTTGAAGCGAAAAGTCATTGCCATACTGTGACTGAGAGACAAGCTCGAAGATATGTCCAGAGTCCGATGGCAGCGCGGTGAGATAAACCCAGGTCAGGATCGTGCCTTGATTTTCAATCTGGCCGGTCAAGCTCGTGGTCAGATAGCTGTTGTCGCCATCCAGCATCAAAGCCTGATTCCCCGAATCCAAATGACCGGAACCCGGTGCGCCAATTTGGGCGTTCCCCTGCAAAGCTCCCGTGTAGTCGTTCACGCAACTGTTCGTCTGATAGACGGGATCAAACCGCCAGTAGCCTAGCAGATTGGGGGTGTTTGGCACCAGGTCGTCCGCCGCTGAGACCACGATGTTGCGGATGGTTTTCACCGGCAGTTCCATCTTGCCGAAGCTGGTTTCCACCCGCAGCAAGGCGGTGATGAACTTCACATTCAACTGATCGTTGTTCACCGTCGTCAACCGCGCCGACCCGTCATTGGCGGTCATTTTGACGGAGGCGAGGTTCGCCACGCCCAGTCTCAAATTCCCCAGCAAGGCCGAATGGAACAGCCAGGCCTGATCCAGGCTCTGGCCGACGACGTAGGAACCGTCCTTTAGTTCAACGCTCAAGCGCAAACCCGCTTTGCCATTGGCGGCCGGAGCGGCCTGGGCCGGGTTAAAAGTTAAAATGATGGCACAAGCTATCCAGAAGAAGCCCAGAATGTTTTTCATAGAGGTTTGGACTTTGGTTTTTTCGACAAAGACAGTCAAGCCGGAATATCGCAAAAGCTCCATCTGGTGGGATTATGTCTTGGACAAGTTTGACAAAGGGCGGCGTTAATTGCCAAAACCAGAGCGCAAAGGCGCCGGGACGCCATTGGCCGGTGGTGGCACTAAAACATTTTGTATTTACCCACCCTGCCCTCCCTTGGCGCAGTCCCCACATTGGCCAGCGGAATGGGGAGCTGTCCGGCGGCGGACAGCGCAGCGCGCCAGTCCCTACCTTGAATGGTGGCCGGGAGCAAATGGCTCGTCGCGCCGTAGCGCAGCGCAGGCGGATGGCCATCTGCAAAAACCAGCACGTGCAAGGTGCCGGGCAATGGCGGCCGTGCGCCAGCACCCCGGCACTAAAAATTGACTGACGCCCATGTCAGCGATGGTGCTTCAACCAGTGCGGGTAACACCCCATGGCAAAGGCACGGCGTAGCGCGTAACGTCATACCAGAAATGGATGGCGAATGATTTTCCATCCCGAACGAAAGAAAAATTATATGACTCTATTACTCTCACCAGTTATCGGCAGCGCCA
This sequence comes from Limisphaerales bacterium, assembly GCA_003151855.1. Classification (GTDB taxonomy): domain Bacteria; phylum Verrucomicrobiota; class Verrucomicrobiia; order Limisphaerales; family UBA11358; genus UBA11358. Next base: position 5,865 of record PLYV01000221.1, read on the forward strand.
TTTGGATTGGCGGCGGCGGGCTCGGCCTCCTGCTCGTCATCATCGTCGTCGTCATGTTGCTACGACGCTGAATTTTGGGCGGTTCTGTCGGAGCCTTGATCAACCTTTTATCCATTCACACTTATGCTGGCACTTTTAATAACGCCCATGTTTGCCGCCGCCGGTTATTCCCTGATTTATCTCCTGTTTGGAGGCGGTCTTGGCGGAGCCGTGTTCATATTCATCGTGGCCAAAATGGTCGGCAAATGAGTCTGGTCAGAGAATCAGACTGTGCTGCCTGACAAGACTGGTTGGCCATCTGCAAAGACCGGCGCGCACGGAGTGACGCGCCCTACCAATCTCAATGGTGGCTGTCGGCAAAGGCTGGCCAGCGGCAAAGATGGGCACGTCGCATGGAGCCGGGGAATGGCGGGGCAAGCTGCGGAGCAGCGAACGATAGTAGCCCACGGCGTCAGCCGTGGGTTTTGTCCCGCAGGATTCATTTAGCCCCGGAGGGGGGAATGGCGCTTAAATAAGCCC
>PLYV01000126.1 GCA_003151855.1 Limisphaerales bacterium
GGGAATGGACGTGCATCTTTTCATAAACCCGCTTCAAATAGCTGTAAATCGTCTCGACGCTCAAATTCAATTGGTCGGCAATCACCTTGTTCGAATACCCTTTGGACAAAAGAACCAGAATTTCCTCCTCGCGCGCCGACAATCCCACCGTTTTCTCCTTGGCTTCGGCCTTGCGATGGAATGATTCCACCACCCGGCGGGCGATTTCACTGCTCATCGGCGAACCGCCGGCAATGACATCCAGCAGCGAGTTCCGCAGATCGGCGGGCTTGGTGCGCTTCAGCAAGTAGCCGTCGGCCCCGGCTTGCAGCGCGAGAAAAATCAACTCCTTGTCGTTCATCGCGGTGAGGATGATGATCCGCGTCTCCGGCAGCAGTTCCTTGAGCTGCGCGGTGCATTCGATGCCGGACATGCGTGGCAGGAAAATGTCCATCAACACCACGCCCGGACGATGTTTGGGGATTTCGCGGAGCGCCTCCTCGCCGGAAACGCAGGCGCACACACATTCAAAGTCGGGAAATGAATTGATCAGCTTGCTCCAGTTCTCGCGGACTTCCGGTTGGTCTTCCACGATGGCAATTTTGATTTTTTGCTTGGCGGGCGTGGCGGTTGTTCCAATCTTTTGCGGCTTCATGCTTTGAGTTTTATTTGTCGGCGGTTTTCGGAATGTGCGGGTTGACGGATTTGTTTTCGCTCTCCCGCCGCATGCGCCAGCGGCGCGTCAGCCAACCGAGGCGCGAAGGCTGTCGTGTGAGCGGGATGCTGAATTCCACACGACAGCCTTTGCCGGGTTTGCTGACCACGGCACATCGGCCACCCACTTCGTTCATGCGTTGAATCATGTTGCCGATGCCGTTGCGTTTGCCGCTGGATTTCGCAGGATCAAACCCTTTGCCGTCATCCTCCACAATGACGTTCAGCCTGGAGTCCTGCCGCTGAATCTTCAGCAGCAATTGGGTTGCGTCGGAATGTTTGGCGGCGTTGGTGATCGCCTCTTTCACGGCCAGCAGCAGGCTGCGCCGCAACGGCAGGTCAAAATCGAGCGCTGGCATGTCCGGCTCGACTTCCAGCCGGCACTGGATGCCCGCCGGCTGCAGATATTCCTGCGCGTATTCGCAAATGTAGGTCACAAAGTCGCGCACCGTGTCGCGTTGCGGATTCACCGCCCAAAGCACTTCATCCATTGCCCCCAGCGCCTCCCGCAGCCCGTCGCTGATGCGCGCGAACTGGTGGCGCGCCATGGCCTGTTCCGGCAGTTCGTTTTGGGCCACTTCACTTTCGAGAACCAGGCGGGTCAGCCGCGTGCCGAAATCATCGTGAATATCGCGGGCGATGCGGGCGCGTTCCTGATTGAGCAGGCGCTGCTCCTTTTTGTGAAAAGCGACCTGAAAAAAGAGGACGATGCAGGCCAGAAGGAACAATCCGCATACGAAAGCCAGCAGCAGATAAAACCAGCCGGTCTGCCAGAACGGAATCACCAGCGGCTGAAAGCGCGGCACAACGACATAATCCTCCGGCCAACTGCCAGCGGTCCATAATGGATGCGGTGTGATGAGGGTTGCCGAGGGCCACCCTGACTGCGGCTGTTTTAACTTCTCCCAATTGCGCACGTCTTCAGGCACGACCTTCCAGCTTTCGTCCGACTTGATGTCCACAACGCGTCCGTCGGCCAGCTCGATCCGAAAATCCATGAGCAGGCCGGCGGCAAAAAAGTCATTGAATGCGCTGATCGCCAGCACATGGCGCCCGGGCGTCAGCAGCAGCGTGAAATCGTATTCCGTAATCGAGCGCCAATTTGCACCTTGCGCCAATTCACGGCCATCCAGATACATCTGGTAGCCATCGTCCACCGTGATCCGCATCCGCGCCTCAACCACTTTTGGATCTTTGGGAATGTCGAAGTCCTTCCACAAACGGCAGGCTTGATGGTCAAACGTCTTGTCCGTCCAAATCCAGGAACCGAGCCCCTTTTTGGCGTCCGGCGGAATAGTTTGGAGCCGATAGGTTGAGGATTCGTCCCGCGTTTCCGAGGCCCGCGCCTCAACGGCATGGACAGAATCCATCGAAAAAAAAGCGAGCGGCAAGGCCAGAACCAACTGCCAGACCATCCGCCAAAAACCATCCCGCCACCGCGATCCGCAGAAGCATGGCAAAGCCAGCCCGCAACGGATTTTCAAATGGATGGTCATGCCGGAAATAATCTGCAATTTTTCACCCGCTTAACAGGATTAAATACGGCGCCCCCCACTGCCATCGTCATCGCGCTTGAATCGGTATGACATTTGATTCCAGCCCATCCGCCTCAGTTCGCAAGGTGATGTTCCCCGCGTTGCCAGCAGTCCTTCGGCAACGTGCCGGCCTGCGCGGCGGCGGGTTTGATTTGCTGGCGGCAAAAATGAAACGCGCCGGAGCCAGCCAGGTTCCGCCGGTTTCCGTTGGCACGCATCATGGACGACTGGCTCATCGGGTCGGGCTGAGTTTGGTTTGACCGGACGCGGTTTGGTTGCTAAATAGAGCCGTGCTTTTTCTACCGCTTTCCATCCTATGAGCAAAACCAAACGACCCCAATTTACCCGGATTCTTCTCAAACTCAGCGGCGAGGCGCTGGGCGGTTCCGCCGGCGTCGGCATCAACGCCGAGGCGGTGCAAAGCATGGCCGAACAGATCTGTGAAGTGCGCGAGCTTGGCGTGCAGGTGGTCGTGGTGGTCGGCGGCGGCAACATTTTTCGCGGCTTGAGCGGCAGCCAGCGCGGCATCGAGCGCGCCACCGGCGATTACATGGGGATGCTCGCCACCATCATCAATTCGCTTGCGCTGCAGGATGCGCTGGAAAAACTCGGCACGCCGACGCGTGTGCAGAGCGCCATTGCCATGTCGCAGATCGCCGAGCCGTTCATCCGCCGCCGCGCGGTGCGCCATTTGGAAAAGGGCCGGGTGGTCATCTTTGGCGGCGGCACCGGCAACCCGTATTTCTCCACCGACACCGCCGCCGCGCTGCGCGCGAACGAAATCGGCGCGGAGGTGATTTTGAAGGCGACGAAGGTGGACGGCATCTACGACAGCGATCCGAAGAAAAATCCCAAGGCGAAGCGGTTCGCGCAGATCTCCTACATTGACGCGCTGCAACGGCGGTTGCAGGTGATGGACTCCACGGCGTTCTCGCTGTGCATGGACAACAAGATGCCCATCATCGTTTTCGATTTCTTTCGTCCGCACAACTTGCGTAAAGTGGTCCTCGGCGAAAAAGTCGGCACGCTCGTCACTGGCTAAATTAGCAGATGGGAGATGGAAGTTGGCAGATGGGGAAATTTCGCCCCCAACTTCCATCTCCTAACTCCAATCTCCTTAATTTTCATGCCCGAACTGCCTGAAGTCGAGGTGCTCGCCCGGCACCTGCGCCCGGCGCTCACCGGCAAAACCATCCGTGCCGTCGTTGTGCGGCGGAACAGAGTTTTGTATCCGACGTCGTCGGCGCGTTTCAAAAAAGCATTGGCCGGTGCAAAGTTTCTCGGCCTGCAACGGCGCGGCAAATATCTGCTGTTTGAGCTGCGCCGTGCCGGCTCGCGCGAAAACTTTTTTCTCCTCGGCCATCTGGGTATGACCGGACGGATGTTTCTCGCGCCGAAAAACGAGCCGCTGCCGAAACACGCGGCAGTGATGCTGGAACTTGGCGCGAAGAATTTCATCTACGAGGACACGCGCTATTTTGGCCGGCTCACGTTGGATGTGTCGGCCATCGAAAAACTGGGGCCGGAGCCGTGGGACAACAATTTTACGCCGGAAATGTTTCATCGGGCGCTCAAAAGCTCGCGCCAGCCGGTGAAGGTGAAGCTGCTCGACCAGACGCTGGTCACCGGCGTTGGCAACATCTACGCGAGCGAGGCGCTGTTTCGCGCCGGCATTTCGCCGCGCCGGGCCGCGAACCGGCTGACGCTGGTGCAGGCGGAGAATTTGTTGCGTTGCGTCCGCGAGGTTTTGCAGGCGGCGATAGATTGCGGCAGCACGATTCCGTTGAATTTCAGCGCGCACCAGTCGGACGGTTTGTTTTATTACGGCCGTGCGGTGGGCGCAGGGGATTTTTACACCGAGCGTTTGTTGGTTTACGACCGCGCGGGCAAGCCATGTGTCCAATGCGGCGCGCCCATCCGCCGCATCGTGCAGGCGGCGCGGAGCACTTTTTTCTGTGCGTATTGTCAAAAAGGCTGACGAAAGAATTGACGAATGCGCGGCGGTCTGTAAATTATTCATCCCTTTGCGTTCCAGAGTAGCTCAATGGTAGAGCACGCGGCTGTTAACCGTGATGTTGAAGGTTCGAGCCCTTCCTCTGGAGCCAATTT
>PLYV01000041.1 GCA_003151855.1 Limisphaerales bacterium
TTCGCCACGCGCAAGCCGCAGGATTTCAAACTGGACTTGAAGCATTTCATCCAGTTTGGCGCGTCGCCGCGCGCGACGATTTTCCTGACGCTCGCCGCCAAGGCGTGGGCGCTGCTGCAAGGCCGCGATTATGTGATTCCCGAGGACGTGAAAAGCATCGGCCCCGACGTGCTGCGCCACCGCATCATCCTGACCTACGAAGCCGAGGCGCAGGCCGTGACGACGGACGCGATCATCAAGAAGGTGTTCAACGCCGTGCCGGTGCCTTGAAGCTCCTCAATTAATTTTCCATCGCCGGCTCACATTACTGGGTGGAAAGCCGGCTTTCCGCAGAAGAACAGGATGCGTTGTTGAAGATGCGGAAGCTGCGGGCGGCGGATTTGATGCTTTGGATTTTCCAGCTCAACCCTTCCCTGCCGTGGCCCGTTGGTGATGCGAGGTTTCAAATTTGCCGGCCGATTTTCCAAATGCCGGAATTAGGATTGAGGAACTGGAATTCAGAATTAAAAATTTCAAATTTTTGGCTGCGCTAATCGGAAAAATTCCTATCATGCGACGACAACCTTAAAAAACATGGCACTCCCCGACGGCTTTTCCAAATCCGCTTCGACCGCAACCAAACCCGCCTGGCCGGTGCATCTGCTGCTGGCGCTCACGCTCGTGGCGGCGACGGCCAGCCTGTGCGTGCCTGCGCGCCAGAGCCAGCCAGCCGACGCCTTCCTGTTGGTGCTCGCGGTGGCCGCATCCGTGGCCATCCTCGCGCGGACACTGCCGCTGCAAAGCGTTTTGTTTGCCACCTTCATCACCGCGCTCATGGGCGGCGCGGCGCACGGCTTGAGCGCGCGCACCGGCCTGCCGTTCGGCCCGCTTTCCTTTGGCGAACAAAGCGGGCCGCAGTTGTTCAACACCGTGCCGTGGACGGTGCCGTTCATCTGGGTGGTGGCGATCTTCAACTCGCGCGGCGTCGTGCGGCTGCTGCTGCGCCCGTGGCGCAAGGTGAAAAACTACGGCTTCTTGCTCATGCTGCTGACGGCGCTGCTGGCGCTGGCCTTTGACTTCGCGCTGGAGGCGTTCGCGCGGGTGAAACATCTCTGGCTGTGGCACCCGACGAAGATTTCCGTGACGTGGTTCGGCGCGTCGCCGCTGGTTTTTCTGGGCTGGGCCTTCGTGAGCGGCATCATCCTCGCCGTCGTCATGCCGTATCTCATCCGCAAACAGCCGGGCAGCCCCAGCACGCCGGACTTCGCACCGCTGATTTTGTGGCTTGGAGCTTTCGCGCTGTTCGGCGTCAATGCGGCGCTCGCGCAGGCGTGGCCGGCGGTGGCGGTGGATGGAATTTTCGCCGCCGTGGTCGCGGTGCTCTGCTGGCGCGGCGCGAAGTGGTGAGGCAAATTCGAAATTTCAAATTTCAAATTTCAAATTTCAAATTTTTCTGGCCACCTTCAATTTACTGACGCGCGTCCCGTCCATTTCTTCCACGCGCAATTCAAATTCGCCCACCGTCACGCGGTCGCCGGCGCGCGGAAAGCCGCCGAGTTTTTCCGTGACCCAGCCGCTCGTGGTGGTCGTGGCGTCGCCGTGCGGCACGGTGCCGATGACTTTTTCCAACTCGTGCAACGCCAGCGTGCCGGCGGCTTCCCAGACATTTTCGCCGAGGCGCACCAGCTCGGATTTTTCCGTGTCGAACTCATCCTGGATCTGCCCGACGAGCGCTTCCAGGGTGTTTTCCAAAGTCACGATGCCGACGGTGCCGCCGAACTCGTCCACCACGACGGCGAAATGTGATTTGCGGTTGAGGAACCGCCGCAGCAGCTGGTCGAGCGCCGCCGTTTCGGGGATGTAAAATAATTTACGCGCCAGCGGCAGCAGTTCCGTCGCCGGCTTGCTCCGGTCGTGGAGCGCATACAAATCCTTGATGTGAACCACGCCGAGCGTCTTGTCGAGGTTGCCATTTTCGCAGATGGGAAAACGCGAGTAGCGCGTCTTTTCCGCAAGCGCCACGCACTCGGCCAGCGACGCGCTGGTGTCGAACGCCGTGATTTCATTGCGCGGACTCATCACCTCGCGCGCCGTGCGGTGCCGCAAATCCAGCGCATTCAAAATCAAATCGCGCCGCTCCGCCGAGCCTTGCGCCGCGCCCAGCACCACGCGCAATTCCTCCTCCGAATGGCGATCGTGCAGTTCACCGCCGGCGAACCCGAGCCAGCGCAAGACGATTTGCGACGACCGATGCAGCACCCAGATGAACGGATATGAGATGCGATAAAACCAGTTGAGCGGCGACGCCACCCACAGCGAGGTCGCCAGCGTGCGGCGGATGGCGATGGCCTTCGGCACGAGTTCGCCTGCGATGATGAGCAGGTAGCAGTTCACGAAAAAGCCGACGACAATAGCGATGGTGCTCTGCGTGTGTTCGCTCGTGATTTTCAGCAGCGGAAACAGCGGGTTGAGCAGGGCGCGGAAAACCGGTTCCACCAAAACGCCCAGCGCCATGCTTGCGAGCGTGATGCCGAACTGCGTCGCACCGATGTAGGAATCAATGTGCGCGACGATGTGCCGCGCAGTGCGGGCGCGGCGGTTGCCCTTCGCCGCGAGCGGCGCGAGCTGCGTGTCGCGGATGCGGACGAAAGCCAGCTCCGCCGCGACGAAAAAGGCGTTGGCCAGCACCAGCGCCGCCACGGCCAGCAGCTTGAACCCGTCGTCAATGGCATCGTTCCAAGTCACAATTTCACCTCGCCGAACATCAGTTTCAAAATATCCTCCAGCGCCACCACGCCGGCCTCGCTGCCGTCGCGCGCGAGCACAATCGCGAGACGCTGACCGGCGCGCTGCATCCGGCGTAGCGCGACTTCCAGCCGCGTGCTGTCGTCAAGGAACAGTGCGGGCGACATGAATTCACCGGCGGGTTTTTCCGCCGGCAGGTTTTCCAGAAACAGCAGCGCAGTAACGTCCAGGATCCCGGCGACGCGGCGTTTGCCGTCGCGCGTTTCCCAAACCGGCAGACGCGTCAGGTTTTTTTCCTGCGCGATTTTCACCGCCTCGCGCAAGGGCGAGTTGACCTCGACAAAGAAAGTTTTCGCCAGCGGGATCGTGATTTGCGCGACGGTGAAATGCTGCAGGTCCAGCACGCGGTTGACCATCGCGTGCTCCTCGCTCGTGAGCGCCTGCGCGGCCTCGGCCATCACGGCGCGCATCTCCTCGCGGTTGCCGA
>PLYV01000188.1 GCA_003151855.1 Limisphaerales bacterium
AGCCTCGACGTCTGCCTGACGCCGAATTATTACGTCCAGAAAATGTTCGCGAACAATCCCGGCGACGTCACCGTGCCGCTGCAATTGGAGGCGGGGAAAGCTTCCAAGCTGTTTGCCTCGGCCACGCGCGATAATGCGAGCGACGAGCTGATTTTGAAAGTGGTGAATGCCGGTAAAACCGCAGCCAAGGTGAAACTGCAGTTCGCCGGCGCGAAGCAAATTGCCGCGCCGATTGCCGTTACCACGCTGGCCGGTGTGCCGGAGAGCGAAAATTCGTTCGCCGCACCCGCGAAGATTGCACCGAAGACAACGACGTTGAAAAAGAGTTCGCCGCGTTTTGAATATGTGTTCCCGGCGAATTCACTGACGGTGCTGCGTCTCAAAATTTAACTTATAATCAAATATGCCAAATCAATATACCATCGGTCTGGACTACGGCACGAACTCTGTTCGCGCCCTCATCGTCAACGTCGCCAACGGCGCGGAAGTCGCCGCTGCCGTCTGGGTTTATCGCCACGGCACGCAGGGCGTGGTGCTGGCCCGCGACCCGAACCTCGCGCGGCAGCATCCCGCCGACTATCTCGAAGGCGCGGAAACCACCATCAAGCAGGCGCTCGCTACGGCAAAAAAAACCGTCAAGGGTTTCAGCCCGGCCCAGGTCATCGGCATCGGCGTGGACACCACCGGCAGCACGCCGCTGCCCGTGGACAAGGCCGGCCAGCCGCTGGTGTTCCAGAAAAAATTTGCGAACAATCCCGCCGCGCTCGCGTGGCTGTGGAAAGACCACACCAGCGTCAACGAGGCGGCGGAGATCACCGCGCTGGCGAAGGAAATCCGCCCGCAATATCTCGCCAAGTGCGGCGGCATTTATTCCAGCGAATGGTTCTGGAGCAAGCTGCTGCATTGTCTGCGCACCGCGCCGGCGGTTTTCAACGCGGCACATTCCTGGGTGGAACTTTCCGATTTCGTGCCCGCGTCGCTCACTGGCACGGAGCATCCCGACCAGTTGATTGCCGGCGTTTGCGCCGCCGGTCACAAGGCAATGTGGAACGCCAAATGGGAAGGTTATCCCGACGCAGAATTTCTAGCCAAGCTCGATCCGAAACTGGCGCAACTGCGTTCCCGCCTGACGCCGCGCGTGCATACGATTGACCGCGCGGTCGGCGGCCTCACACCGGCGTGGGCGAAGAAAACCGGTTTGACGGCGGGAATTCCCGTGGCGGTCGGCGCGTTTGATTGCCATCTTGGTGCCGTCGGCAGCGGTGTCACGCCGGGAACGCTGGTGAAGATTATCGGCACCAGCACCTGCGACATCAGCGTGCGCGAGAACACCGCCGAGTTGGCGGATGTGCCCGGTGTCTGTGGCATCGTGGACGGCAGCGTGCTGCCCGGCTATTTCGGCATCGAAGCCGGTCAATCTGCGGTCGGCGACTTGTTCAACTGGCTGGTCAATTATATCCAGCCCGGCGGCAAGATTGCGGGTTCGCACGAGGAATTGACGAAAGGCGCGTTACAACTTCAGCCCGGCGAAAGCGGCTTGCTTGCGCTCGACTGGAACAACGGCAATCGCACGATTTTGGTGGATCAGCGGCTCACCGGTTTGCTGGTTGGCCAGACGCTTTACACCACGCCGGCGGAAATGTATCGCGCCTTGATCGAGGCGACGGCGTTCGGCGCGCTGACCATCATCAACCGCATGGAAGAATACGGCGTGAAAATTTCGCAGATCGTCAACTGCGGTGGCATTGCGGACAAGAGCGCTTTGGTCATGCAGATTTATGCGGATGTCACCGGCCGGCCGATGAAGATCAGCCGCTCGGCGCAGACGTGCGCGCTCGGCTCGGCCATCGCGGCGGCGGTCATTGCCGGCGCGCACAAGGATTACGCGGCGGCGCAGAAGAAGATGACCGGTTTGAAACCGAAAGTCTATAAGCCGAACGCCAAAAATCATGCGGTCTACAAGGAGATTTACGCGCTCTACAAGGAATTGCACGACGCCTTCGGCACGAAGGACTGGAACGGTAATCTTTACGGCGTGATGAAAAAGCTGATTGAAATCCGCAGCCGTGTGCGAAAATGATTTTTAGCCACAGATAAACACAGATGGACACAGATAAAGAAATTTATTTTCCGAAATCTGTGTTTCATTTGTGTCCATCTGTGGCAAAGGGAAAAATATGTTTACCGAATTAAAAACCGAAGTTTGCCGGGTCAACAAGTCGTTGGTTGATTCCGGTCTGGTCATTCTCACCTGGGGCAACGTCAGTGGCGTGGATCGCAAGTCGGGCGTCATGGCCATCAAGCCGAGTGGCGTGCCTTACGACAAGCTTACGCCGGATGACATCGTTGTCCTGAAAATCGCGGACGGCACGGTGGTGGAAGGCAAGTATCGTCCTTCCTCTGACACCGCGACGCATCTGCACCTTTACCGCGCGTTTCCGAACATCGGCGGCGTGGTGCATACGCACTCACGTCATGCGACGGCGTGGTCGCAGGCGGGACGCGAGCTGCCATGCTACGGCACAACGCACGCGGATCATTTCGGCGGCACGGTGCCGTGTGCGCGTTTCCTGACCAAGGCGGAAATTGACGGCGGCTACGAGGCGAACACCGGCGTGGTCATCGAGGAATGTTTCAAGCAGCGCGGCATCACGGCGGACGACGTGCCGGGCGTGTTGCTGCACGGCCACGCGCCGTTCACTTGGGGTGGCACGCCGCAGAAGGCACTGGATAATTCCATCGCGCTCGAAGCCTGCGCGCAGATGGCGTTTGAAATGTTGCTGCTGAACCCGCAAGCGCAGCCGTTGCCGGAAATTATTTTGAACAAGCACTGGAACCGCAAGCACGGGCCGGGCGCATATTACGGACAGAAATAAAATGCAATTTGTCGTCGGTTTCTTACAATCAACACACACCAACAACCATAACCATGAAAATAAAACACATCATGCTGGCAACGGCTGGACTCGGCGCGG
>PLYV01000014.1 GCA_003151855.1 Limisphaerales bacterium
AAGATCATCACGGTCGAGGACCCGGTGGAATATGTCTTGTCCGGCATCAACCAGGTGCAGGTGAACGACCAGGTCGGCTTCTCGTTCGCGATGGCGCTGCGCGCGATCCTGCGCCAGGCGCCGAACGTCGTGATGATCGGGGAAATCCGCGACATCGAGACCGGCTCCATCGCCATCAACGCGTCGCTCACCGGCCATCTGGTGTTCTCCACGCTGCACACCAACGACGCGCCCGGCGCGGTCACGCGGCTCGTGGACATCGGCGTGAAGCCGTTTTTGGTCGCCTCCTCCACGCGCTGCCTGATGGCGCAGCGTCTCGTGCGGAAAATTTGCAAGAAGTGCATGGCCCCGTATCAGCCGACCGAGCAGGAGATGCGCGCGCTCGGCCTGACGATGGACGACGTGAAGAACGCGAACATCCAGAAGGGCCGCGGCTGCCCGAACTGCAACAACTCCGGCAACCGCGGGCGGTTCGGCGTGTTCGAGGTTTTTGTCATCGAGGACGAGGCGCGGAAACTGATTTACGACCGCGTGCCGACGACGGTGCTGCGGCAGCGCGCCCGCGAGATGGGCATGCGGACGCTGCGCGAGGACGGCATCCGCAAGGTGCTGGCCGGCTTGACGACGCCGGAAGAAGTCATCCGCGCCACGGTGGGCGACGAAGCGTGAGGAAACCGGCGCGCGTTGGTCGAAATTTATAGCGAACCCGAACCAAAGATTTTTGTCATGTCATACGCAATGTCAGATTTGCTGCAGTTGGTCGTGTCGGAAGGCGCCTCCGACTTGCACACGCGCGTCGGCACACCGCCGGCCATCCGCGTCCACGGCACGCTGCACCGCGTCGAAGGCCCGCCGCTGACGCCGGAGTCGTCGGAGGAATTGATGCGCAGCATCACGTCCGAGGAGCACATCCAGCAGGTGCGCGAGCGCGGCGGCGCGGATTTCGCGTTCGCGTTCGGCGAGGCGGCGCGTTTCCGCGTGAGCGTGTTCAAGGAAAAGGGCAATTTCGGCATGGTGTTGCGGCAGATCCCCAGCAAGATGCTCACCTACGAGCAGATCGGTCTGCCGGAATCGGTGAAGGAATTGTTGTTCAAGCCGCGCGGTCTGGTTCTCGTCACCGGCCCGACGGGTTCCGGCAAGTCCACCACGCTGGCGTCCATGCTCAACATCGTCAACGAGACGCGGGAGGAAGTGCATCTCATCACGATTGAGGACCCGATCGAGTATTATCACAAGCACAAGAAGGCGCTCATCACGCAGCGCGAAGTCCATGTGGACGTGCCGAATTTCGCCGAGGCCATCCGCCGCGCGCTGCGGCAGGACCCGGACATGATCCTGGTCGGCGAAATGCGCGACTTGGAAACGATCGAAGCCGCGATCACGGCGGCGGAAACGGGCCACTTGGTCTTCGGCACGCTGCACACGACGGGCGCGGCCAAGACGATTGACCGTCTGACGAACGCGTTCCCGACGAACCAGCAGGAAATGGTGCGCATCCAGCTTTCCACGGTGTTGCAGGCGGTGATCTCGCAGCTGCTCATTCCGCGCATTGACAAGCCGGGCCGCGTGGCGGCGTTCGAGATCATGATCAACACGCCGTCCATCGCGGCGCTCATCCGCGACAATAAAACTTTCCGCATTCAATCGGACATCCAGACCGGCATGAAATACGGCATGGTGACGCTGGACTCGTTCCTGATTGATAAATATCTCCAGGGCATGATCGCCCGCGAGGAGGTCATCAACAAGTCGCAGGACCCGACCACCATCATGGCCAAGTTGCAGGAACTGGATCTGGCGCAGGCGGTGGACAGCAAAGGCAAAAAATAATTTTTCATGGCCGAGGAAATTTCAGACGCGTTGTTGAACCTGCTGCACGGGCAGGGGATGCTCGACGACTTGCAGTTCGAGGAAGTGGCCGGCGAGGTGCGCCGCACCGGCAACCCCTCGCCGCAGGTGCTGCAGGATTTCGGCATCATGAAGCTGGACGACATCCTGCACATCATGGCGACGTCGCTGGGCACGGAGGTCGTCTCGCTGAAGGACCGCGAAATTCCGAAGGACGTGCTGAACCTGATTCCCGCGAAGGTGGCGCAGACCTACAAATGCCTCCCGGTTGGCTTCAGTAACGGCTCGCTCCAGGTGGCGCTGGCCAATCCCCTCGACCAGCAAAAGGCGGATGAAATCAATTTCGTCGCCAAGCGCGACGTGCAGATTGTCGTGGCCGACCCCGGCGAGATTCAGCGCGCGATTGAGCGCCTTTACGGCCAGGAAGATAACGAAAGTTTTTCGGAAATCCTCAAGGAGCTGGGTGACGACAAAAGAATCGCCAAGGAATTGGTCGAGGCCGGCGACGATGTCCGGGCCGCCGAGGCGCTGGCAAACGAGGTGCCGATTGTAAAATTTGTCAACCTCGTCCTGCAGCAGGCGGTGCAGGATCGCGCGTCGGACATCCACTTCGAGCCGTTTGAAACGGAGTTCCGCATCCGCTACCGCGTGGATGGCGCGCTTTACGAAATGGCGCCGCCGCCGAAGCATCTGGCGCTGCCGGTCGCCTCGCGCATCAAGATCATGTCGAATCTGAACATTTCAGAGATGCGCCTGCCGCAGGACGGGCGCATCAACATGATGATCGGCGGCAAGCAGATTGATTTGCGCGTGTCGTGCCTGCCCACGGCCTTCGGCGAATCCATCGTGCTGCGCGTGCTCGACCGCTCGTCGGTGAACCTCGAAATCGAGTCGCTCGGTTTTCCGAAATATGTTTATGACTTCGTCACCGAGGTCATCCAGCGGCCGAACGGGATTTTCGTTGTCACCGGCCCGACCGGCTGCGGCAAGACGACCACGCTTTATTCCTGCCTGCGCCGCGTCAACACGATCGATTCCAAGTTGCTCACGGCGGAGGACCCGGTGGAATTCGACATCGAGGGCATCATGCAGGTGGCGGTGAAAGAGGCGGTGGGCATGACCTTCGCCAAGGCGCTGAAATCGTTTT
>PLYV01000085.1:0-2754 GCA_003151855.1 Limisphaerales bacterium
GAACTTTGTCCAAGAGACACCGCCAGTTTAATTTTTGACGAATTTCGCCGCCAGCGGCGATTTTCGTTAGGGGAGCAGAATTGAATTCGGCCAATAGATTCCACGGTTTTTTGAACTCCACCGCCAACGATTTATCCGCCATCTGGAAGTCTGTAAAAAATACATAACACTTCATCGCTATGCGCTGTAAACCGATTTCAGAAAACTTTTCGGCTCGCATTTATCTGCTATACTAACTACATCATTCACATGGCTAAACCAACGAGTAAAAAAACTGGTAAAGAAAAAAATCCCGCAGCGGTTGCGCTTGGAAGACTTGGCGGACTAAAAGGTGGCCCGGCTCGCATGGCAAAACTTTCTGCTAAACGCAGATCAGAAATTGCACGCAATGCCGTTACGGCTCGATGGAATAAACGAAAAGTAACCTAACGAAACTTTGGCCCCGTTGTGTTGCCATCATCCAATTTACCCGCTTTGATTTTAGCCCACCTTATCCGTTGAGCAGCTTTGATTCTAGCTATCCCCGCAGCGCTAAATTTCCTTCTAACTGGTTTTGAAGATGGAACGGAAGCCGCTTTAATTTCTTGAAACTGCGCGAGTTGTTTTTGCAACTTAACAATCTTTTCTTTCAGATTTGCGGCCTTGCGAAGTTGCTGTGGTGTTAGATTGGTAATACTCATAATTATGATTTCAGAAATAGTTGTTGCCCCATAAACTTGAGCAGCAACACATACGCCGCAATGACTAGGATGGATTTGCCATAAAAAAAGAAATCCGTCGGCCAATTTCGTTTTTTAGACCAGTGCACCTCATGGTTTTCGTCTTTGAATTTTTTGTAGAAATATCTATTTGATAAATCCAGCATCACACTTTTATAAAAATATTGTAAAAGGTCAAAAGTGAGACTTGCGATGAAAAGCGCAAGCGGCCACCGTAAAAAATCGGTATATGTAAGGTTGCCAGTATCCTTGCCCACTCTGATTAACCAATAAATCGCAATACCGGCAAAATCAAGCTGGCGAACAATATCGCTCAATTTTTCCGACGCGTCATAATACCCCTTTTTTATCTCACTAATTTTAATCATCAGTATTGTCAGTTAGATTGGGGCCAGTAGAGTTTGAATCATCCTCATCGGGACGTTTCTCATTTGGTTTTGGCGGCTCCGGTGCCGACGACGGTTTTTTCTTTTTATCTTTATCTCTCATCTTTTTTTCCTGTTGTTTTCGCTCTTGGCCCAGTCGTATTGCTATCATCAGAGCTTTTTCGATCATTTGCAATCGCTATGCTATCGTGATTAAGCTCCCGCTGGCTGCCTGAAAAATTTGTTGCTTTCTCATTGGCAAAATCTGGCCTAGACGACTCCAACGGCTTTTTTTCATTTTCAGGCTTACTCATATATTTTAATAAAAAATAATTATGCCGAATTTGCTTAAATGCAAGAACAAAGGAAACCGCTTGATCACATGATTCATATACTTGACCGCTATAGTATGTTTGATACAATAGAGTATATGAATATTTCACCGAACAATTTCTTCGCTTACGTCCGAAAATCCACCGACGAAAGCGACCGTCAAATCCTCTCGATTCAAGCACAGCTTTTTGAATTGCATGAATTCGCCAAGCACGAAGGGCTGAACATAATTCGCGTCTATGAAGAAAGCCGCACCGCCAAGGCACCGGGACGCCCGCAATTCAACCTCATGTTGGCAGAGATTGAAAAAGGCAAAGCCCAAGGAATTATTGCATGGCATCCCGACCGCCTTGCCCGCAACAGCGTGGACGGCGGCAGAATCGTATATCTGGTGGACACTGAAAAAATCAAAGACCTGCGATTCCCCACCTTTCGCTTTGAAGCATCGGCGCACGGCAAATTCATGCTCAATATCGCCTTCTGTCAGAGCAAATACTACGTTGATAACCTCTCTGAAAACGTCAAACGCGGTTTCCGCCAAAAATTGAGAAATGGCATCTGGCCCAATCGTCCACCTGTCGGATATTTCAATGACCGCGAAGCTCGTCGCATCGCCGTTGATCCCGAAAAGGCCAAGCTCGTCCGCAAGGCGTTCGAGCTGTATGCGACTGGCAACTACCCTCTCCACGAAGTTCGCCGTCGCATGAGCGAGATTGGCCTCACGTCATGCAATAACGGGCAAATGTCCATTTCAGATTTTCAATGGATGTTCAAAAATCCATTTTTCTACGGTGTTATGAAATTCAACGGTGAATTGTTTGAGGGGAAACACGAACCGATCATTTCCAAGCGCCTGTTTGACGAAGTGCAGGAAGTCACGCAACGCAAGAGCAAGCACAAGACCCCGCAATTGAAACCGTATCTATATCGCGGCCTGTTTCGTTGTGGCGAGTGCGGCTGCTTCATCACCACCGAAACCCAAAAAGGCCACAATTATTTGCGTTGCACCAAGCGGGTCGCTTCATGCACGCAAAAATATGTGCGGGAGGAAGCCATCGCCTTGCAGGTTGACGGCACGATTGAGCGCGTAGCGCTTGAAACGGCCATTGCGGACAAGATTGTCCGTCAGCTTGAGAAAGACCGCGAGGCGACGGCCAAAGGCCAAGAAGCCGCCATAGCGCGCACCAGAGCGGATTTAACGACCTGTGAGAAACAAACCGACCTGTTGCTTGATATGCGGCTCAATGAGCAGATCAGTGAACCTGAATACATTTCAAAGAAATGTGTGTTGGTGAATCAGAAAGCGGAGTTGAAAGGCAAATTGGAGGCGTTTGAAC
>PLYV01000085.1:2835-12099 GCA_003151855.1 Limisphaerales bacterium
AATTCGTCAAAAATTAAACTGGCGGAGAGAGGGGGATTCGAACCCCCGATAGATCTTTTGGACCTATACCGGTTTAGCAAACCAGCGCCTTCAGCCACTCGGCCATCTCTCCACCGAAAGCGGCGGGAAGATTCGCAGATTTTGCGGACGAGTCAAGATTGCGTGCGCTCAATTCACCGCCGACCGCCAGTCCAACACCTTCAACTGCACGGTGCGGCGACCATTGAATTCGTTCACCGCTGGCGCGAAGGCCAGATCAAATTTGCCGACCGGCAGCGAGCCGTTGCCCGCGTTCCACCAGACCGCCTCGTGCGTCACCGCGCCGTCCGTCACCCACAATTTGACGTGCTGCTTGTTCGCGCCCATGCGTTGCAGCGGCTTCGCGTGACCAAGGTTTCGCGCGCAGAACTGCACCATCGGATTTCCCATCCCGGTCGGCTTCAACTGCTCCAGTTCCGCCAGCGAATCCAGACTGATTTCGCCGAGCCGCACTTCTGCGTCCAACCGCACCGGCGGCTGCAAATCTTCCGGCTTCAATTTCAAGCGGGCGAGTTCGTTCAACCGCTCGCGGAACAAATCCACTTTCTCCGGCGCAATCGTCAGGCCCGCCGCCATCGCGTGGCCGCCGTGCCGCACCAACAGATCGTCACACTCGCGCAGCGCCGCCGCGAGGTCAAAGCCCGCGATGCTGCGGCCCGATCCGCGCCACAAGCCGGCGTCGCCGCCGAGGATGAGCGTCGGCCGGTAAAATTCCTGGAGCACGCGCGACGCCACGATGCCGACGACGCCGATGTGCCAGAGCAACTGGCCTTCGACGATGACAAAATCCTTTTGCGCGTCGAATTTCTTGCGCACCGTGCCGGCGACCTCCTCGACGATTTTTTTCTCGATCGTCTGCCGCTCGCGGTTGCGCGCGTCGAGATTTTGCGCCAGCGGCATGGCCTCTTCAGGCGATTCCGCGAGCAGCAGCCGCAGGGAATCTTCGGCGGTCTCGAGCCGCCCGGCGGCGTTCAGGCGCGGAGCAAGCTGAAAGCCGACATCATGCGTGCCAAGTTTCTCCGGCGACTGCGCGACTTCCTTGAGCGCCAAAATTCCCGGCCGCTGGGAAATGTTTAGTCGCTCCAAGCCAGCGGTGACGAGAATGCGGTTTTCGCCGGTAAGCGGAACCAAATCGGCAATCGTGCCCAACGCGACCAGATCCAGCAACGGCTTCAAATCAAATTCCGCCGCGCCGGGCAGGCCGGTTTCGCGACCGCGCTTCAGCAGCGCGTGCGCCAGCTTGAACGCCAAACCGACGGAACAAAGCTCCTGGAAATTGCCGATTGCCGATTGCCGATTGCCGATTTGCGGCGAAAGCTGCGGATTCACCAGCGCCACGGCTTCCGGCGCGGGACTGGAAACCTGATGGTGATCCAGCACGATGACCTCGACCCCACGCTCTTTCAGCCACGCGATTGTTTCCACGGCGGTCGAGCCGCAGTCCACGGCGAGCAACAGCTTGGCCGGATATTTTTTCAGGCAGTTCTCCACACCATCGCGGCTCAAGCCGTAACCCTCGTCCATGCGATGCGGCAGATACGCCTCCACGCGCCAGCCGAGTTTGTGCAAAGTTTCCAGCAGCAGCGTCGTCGAGGTCACGCCGTCCACGTCGTAATCGCCAAAGATGACGAGCGCTTCGTCGCGTTCGTGCGCCCGCAACAAACGCTCGACGGCAACGGCCATGTTCGGCAGCAGGAACGGGTCGGCCAGATTTTTCAACCGGGGCGAAAGAAATTTTTCGATGACGTCCGGCGCGTCGAAGCCGCGGTTGACCAGGCATAGCGCCAGCAGCGGGGAGATTTTCAACTGCGCCGCGAGCGTTTCCGCGAGCAGCGGCTGCGGCGTGGCCAATGACCAGCGGAATTTCATAAAGTTAATAAGGAAGGCAGGAACGCAGGAGAAATTAATTCCTGAATTCCTGCTTTCCTAATTGATGTTCTTTTGCTTTTCACGTTTGGCGGCGGTGATGGACAACGTGATGGCAATGGCCAGAATCGCCGCGACGACCAGCAGGGAAGTCGCGGTCGGTATCTCCACTTGAAACCATTTCGGCTCGTGGTGATGCGGCGCGAGCAGCATTTTGGCACCGACGAAAACCAGCACCACCGCCAGTCCGGCGGTCAGGTAACGAAACAGGCCGATCGCACCGGCGAGCAGGAAATACAGCGAGCGCAAGCCGAGGATGGCAAAGACGTTCGAGGTGAAAACAATGAACGCCTTTTGCGTCACGGCGAAGACGGCGGGCACGGAGTCCACGGCAAAGATCAGATCGGTGGTCTCGACCAGCACCAGCACCAGCGCCAGCGGCGTCAGCGCGAAAGCACCGTTCAGGCGGGTCGTGAATTTCTGGCCTTCCAGCGACGGTGAAACCGGGAAAAGTTTTCGGGCAAAACGGATGACGGGATTTTTCTCCGGCTCGACGGCTTCCTTCTTCGAGAAAAACATTTTCACGCCGGTGACGACGAGAAAGACGCCGAAGATATAAAGCACCCAGCTGAAATTCTGCACCAGCGCTGCGCCGACACCGATCATCGCACCGCGCATGACCAGCGCGCCGAGGATGCCCCAGACGAGCACGCGCCGCTGCAATTCTGGCGGGATGCGAAACGCGGCGAAGATGAGCGCGATGACAAGGATGTTGTCGAGCGAGAGCGACAGCTCGATGAGATAGCCGGTGACAAATTCCGTGGCTTCCTCGTGTCCGCGCAGGTGGACGAGCAGGCCGCCGAAGCCCATGGCCAGCGCGAACCAGATGCCGCTCCACACCAGCGCCTCGCGGAAGGTGACGACGCGGGCGCGCTTATTGAACGCGCCCATGTCCACCGCGATGCAGGCGAGGACGAACAGGATGAAACCGGCCCAGTGCCAGGGCGTGATGGCCGTCAGAGCCACCGCCATCATGGCCGCACCTCGTTCCAAGCAGTTGCCATCGTAATCTTAATCGTCATCGTAATCTTAATCGGTTTGGCCATTCCAAACGGGATTAAGCTTACGATTAGGATTCCGATTAAGAAATAAAATTAGGCTTTTTCCACCGGGACCGTATTCGGCACCGTCACCACCGCCGCGCCGATGGCCGGGCGTTCGCCCTTGTGCCACTTGAGCACGATGACGCTGGCGATGTAGATGGACGAATAGGTGCCGACGATGATGCCCACGAGGAACGTGAACGCGAAGTCGTTGATGACGCCGCCGCCCCAGATGAACAGCGACAGCGTGGCGATGAACACCGTGCCGCTGGTGATGATTGTGCGGCTCAGCGTCTGGTTGAGCGACATGTTGATGATGTCCTTGAACGAGCCGCGCACACCGAGCTTCAACTGCTCGCGGATGCGGTCGAAGATGACGATCTTGTCGTTGATGGAGAAACCGATGATGGTCAGGATCGCCGCAACGACCGTGGCGTTGAACTGGCGGCCGGAAACGGCGTTGGCCACGCAATACGCGCCGATGGCGAACAGCACGTCGTGCAGCACCGCGATGACGGCGGCCACGGCGAACGAGAATTCATACCGGAACGCGACATAGACCAAGATGCCGAACATCGCCATCAGCGAGGCGATGACGGCCGACTGCCGGATTTCCACGCCCATTATCGCGCCGACTTCCTGGCGGCGGACCACGGAATATTTTGCCTGCGGGAATTGCTGTTCCAGCAGTAATTCGACTTTGGCGGAGGTGCCGCTGGGCGTCGTGACGACGAGCGTTTCCACGTTGTCGCCCTTTTGATACTGGATTTGCGTTTCGCCGATTGGTGCCAGCGCGGTGCGAACTTGCCTTTCGTCTATGTGCTGCGTGTAGCTGAACGTGGTGCTGTCGCCGCCGAGGAAATCCACGCCAAACAATTTCTCGCCGCGCGAGATGCCGTAGCCGATGGAAGCAATCGTGAACAACGTCGTCGCCAGCGCGAGCGGCGTGGCGATCTTCATGAAGTTGACATGAGAACTGCGGATGATGTGCAGCATCGGCATGGATTTCATGATGTTCCGGTCCACCATGAAGTTGAAGATGAGCCGCGTGACGACCAGCGCGGTGAACAAGCTCGCGGCCACGCCGATGGTGAGCGTGACGCCGAAGCCCTTGATTTCGCCGGTGCCCATGAAAATCAAAATG
The DNA here is from genome assembly GCA_003151855.1 of Limisphaerales bacterium. GTDB lineage: Bacteria > Verrucomicrobiota > Verrucomicrobiia > Limisphaerales > UBA11358 > UBA11358. The sequence goes on from PLYV01000085.1 coordinate 6,988, forward strand.
ATGGACGAGATGAGCGTGGTGACGTGCGAATCGAAAATGGTGCCGAACGCGCGGGCGTAGCCGGCGTCAATCGCGCCTTTGAGCGATTTGCCCTTGGCGAGTTCCTCGCGGATGCGCTCGTAGATCAGCACGTTCGCGTCCACCGCCATGCCGACGGTGAGCACGGCGCCCGCGATGCCGGGCAGCGTGAACGTCGTGCCGATGGAGCACATGACACCGAGCAAAATGATGATATTGGTGACGAGCGCCACATTCGCGGCCAGACCGGCGAACAGATAATAAACCAGCATGAAGGCGGAGACGAACAGCACGCCGTAGATCGAGGCCTTGATGCCGCTGGCGATGGAGTCTTTGCCGAGCGTCGCGCCGACGTCGCTGGCGTAAACAATTTTCAGCGGTGCCTTGAGCGGGTTTTGCAACACGTTTGCGAGTTCCATCGCCTGTTCAATCGTGTAGCTGCCGGTGATCTGGCCGTTGCCGGTTTCAATCGGGCTTTGGATGTTCGGCGCGGAATAAAGTTCACCGTCCAAAACGATGGCGAGGCGGTGGCCGACATTTTCCTTCGTCACGTCGCCGAATTTTTTCGCGCCGTCATCGGACAACTGGAAATCAATCTGTGGTTCGCCCAGATTGCCGCGCACGACCATCGCGTTTTTCACGATGTCGCCGGCCAGGCCGTTCTCCGGTTTCTTTTTAACGATGACTTGTTCGAGCCGCGTCGTGCCGTTCGCCTGCTGGTCAACGTGCTTCAGCAATTCGTAGCCATACGGAATCGGCTCGCCGTTCTTGATGATCTCGTCGCTGTCTTCCTTGACCATGCGGAATTCGAGGAACGCCGTCTTCTGGATCTGCGTCTTGGCGCTTTCCTTGTCCGCCTGCGAGAGGCCGGGCAACTGGATGAGGATGCGGTTGCCGCCGGCGGATTGAATCACCGGCTCGGCCACGCCGAAACGGTCAATGCGCTTGCGCAAAACCTCGATGGCCTGCGACAACGCGCTGCCGGTTTCATTCGTGTTGGAAAGCTTGGTCGTGTCCATCTCGACGAGGAACGACGTGCCGCCCTGCAAATCCAGGCCGAGCTTGATCTTGCCGGCGGCGTCGCGCTGAAGGCGGTTCAGGATGAAGAGATTCGGGTGAACCTGGTTCTGGGCGGGGATGAACGGAAAATATTTCTGCAGCTCGTTCGTGCCCGTGGCGAGCTGGATGGCGGTGAACTCGTTGGTGCCGGCCTTGGTCAGGACGCTGGTCTGCGCCAGAACATTCGTGAACGCCGCGTCCTTGTTCTGCGCGCGGCTGGTGAAGTCCTGCAACAGGTTCCGCGCCGTCGGCGGATACACTTCGACGAGCGCCCAGACGATGATGGCGATCACCAGCAGGAAACGCCCCAAGTTGTTGTTTTTGTTCATGGGAAATTAAGCCTTGGCCGGCGTGCCGGCGTTGACGATCTCGGTGATGGAACCCTTCGTGACTTCCAGCTTCGCGTCGCCGGAGCGGATGGTCACGGTCTTCTCCTTGACGGTGACGACGGTGGCGACAATGCCGCTGGCCGTGACCACTTCGTCGCCGGACTGGAGCGCTTCGAGCATTTTCTTCTGCTCCTTGGCGCGCTTCTGCTGCGGGCGGATCAGGATGAAATAGAAAACCACGACCAGCAAAATCATCGGCAGGAACGCTACGACGGGGTTTTGCGGGGCGGGAGCCGCGTCTGCCAAAACAGATGTGAACGAGTTGAGTTGCATAATAGAAAAACGGTCGGACAATTTAAGGAATCAACCGCCAAAGGCAAGATTTATCCCCGCGATTTCCGGTTCACTGGCAAAAAACCCGGCCTGCCCCTTGGAAAGACCAAACGTCCCGGCCAGCGCACTGACCGGGACGGAAGGCTGGACTAATTTTATTTTCGCTGCCCGGTTTAAGGTGTCGGCGGCGTGGGCGGCGTCTTTGCCTTGGCCGGATGACCGCGATCCACGACCACGCGGGCGGACTGGTAGCCCGCGTAAAAATCCGGGGCGCTCGCCTTGAAACGGGTCAACTGCCGGTCCAGCCGGCGGCTCAACAGGGACAGCATGTCGCTGATCAATGGCCGCAGCGTGTCGGTTGGTCAAGCCAGCATCCGCGCCGCGCCGCGATGACCGCTGGCGAGCCGGAAGCGCAAAGGCGGAAACAAGATTGAACCATAATGCGTAATTGAACCGCTAAATACATATTTTACACATAGTCGGCACAATTCAGAAAATGAAAAACCCCGCTAAAACCTTTGTTCTAGCGGGGTTTGGAAATCTGGCGGAGAGGGGGGGATTCGAACCCCCGATACGACTCCGCACTATATATTTAACTTTTTACAAGCATTTCGACACACCTGGACGCTCTTGACATAGGCGAATGTTGCCACTATTGTTGCCACTAGAATTACACGAAAGGCACAATATGGCATCACTCCGCAAAAAAGACCGCTCGCCGTTCTGGTTCGCGTGCTACACCCTGCCCGATGGTCGGCGCACGCAACGCAGCACCGGCACACCCGACAAGCGCAAGGCTTTGACCCTCGCCCTCAAATACGAGGATGCCGCCCGCGATGCCGCCGCTGGTCACTTCATCGAATCGCGGGCAAGGAAAGTTATTGCAGACATCTACGCGCTTGCCAATACCGAAGTGCTGCCCAATTCGTCCACCGACGCATTTTTGAAAACATGGCTTAACCGCAAATCGCTGGAAGCCGATGACGCCACCCACCAACGCTACACCGGCGTCATAACCCAATTCCTCGAACACATCGGGCACAAGGCCAACGCCGACATCAAGAAAATCACGCCGACGGATGTTGCCGGTTTCCGCGACGCAGCTGCGCAGCGTCTTGCCGTCAGTTCGGCCAATTTAATGCTGAAAATTCTTCGCTCCGCTTTTGCCGCCGCCCGCCGCGAAGGATTGATGGACGACAACCCCGCCGAGCGCGTGACCATCCTGAAGCAACGGGAAAAGTTTGAACGCCGCCCATTCACGCTGCCCGAACTGAAGCAGCTCATGAAACTGGCGGATAAAGAATGGCGCGGCATGATTCTTTTCGGCCTTTACACCGGCCAGCGGCTGGGCGACATCGCCACGCTCACTCGGACGAACCTTGATCTCACCAAGAAAGAAATCCGCCTGACCACCGGCAAGACCGGCAGACGGCAGCTTCTGCCGCTCTCCGCGCCGTTGCTTGGCTACGTTAAACAATTGCCCGCCAATGGTGCGCCCGACGCGCCGCTTTTTCCCAACGCGCACGCCACCGTGCAGCGGCAGGGCCGCGCGGGAAACTTGAGCAACCAGTTTCATAAACTGCTCGTTGCCGCCGGACTTGCCGAGAAGCGCAGTCACCACAGCACGGGCAAAGGCCGTGATGCTTCGCGCGAGCAAAATGAGATCAGCTTTCACTCGCTGCGGCACACGGCCACCACCCTGCTCAAAGCTGCGGGTGTATCGGACGCAATAACGCGGGAGTTCATCGGCCACGACTCGCCCACTGTGTCCAAACAATACACACATATTCCTACCGCCACCTTGCGGCAGGCCGCGAACAAGCTGCCAAACATTCTCAAATGAATGGCAAAGGCAGCTTCCGCCGTGACCAACGCGCTTTCCTGCTACACTTCACCGGCTGATGGTCGGCCCTGTTTCCCTCACGACCACGCCGGTTTCGTTCCGCAGAAAGCGCGCTCGTCACGAGCGGCATCTGTTTCAACCGAATGATCGGCGTGCTTCCGCCTGCGGTTTGGCGACGGTCGTTGCGCTCCGGCTCCGTTCCTGCGTCTCTGCGCCTGCGCTCCACTTTCCCGTTCGCCAAACCCGCAGGCCGAAGCAAAGGGCGAAGGTTGACCCGCGTTGCAGACTTTTCATTTGCCGGCAAAGTGGATAATTTTAATCGCAAATGATTTTGGCAATCGGCTCTGGTTGCCAAGAGCGACCAAACCAAGTTGACATAGGGAATAAACAACAAAATCATTCGTTTGTTTATGGCTTTAATTTCATGCAGAGAATGTAATGGATCTGTCAGCACAGAGGCTGTTGCCTGTCCGCATTGTGGCGCACCTCAACAACGGCCTGTGCCGCCACCGCTTCCGGTTCAACCGAAGGAGGAAAAGATTTATTTCGATAATGCCGTTGCTGTGACCACGACACGGGTAATCGTTGGAGAAACGACCTATGCGTTGCGAAACATGACGTCAGTCAGCATGACATACACACCGCCACGGATTTTTGGAGCACTCTTGCTTCTGGCCTTCGGCGGGCTTTTACTGCTCGGCGGGTTTGTATCAATTCACACCAATGCTCCCGCGCCGATAGGCGTTTATCTCATTGGCGGTGCAATGGTGATCGGGGCAATTCTCATGATGGTCACAGCAAAAACCTCGTATCACGTTATTATGTCAAGCGCTTCGGGTGAAATTCACGCGTTGACCTCGAAAAAGAAAGACTACATTGAGCGCGTGGTGTTCAGCATCAATGAAGCCATCGCAAAACATCAACCGGCTTGAACTGCAATTCCTAAAGTATATGCGTATCGCCATCCTTGGCTGGGGTTCATTGATTAACGAGCCGCGTGATCTTCCCATCACCGGGGAATGGCAAAAAGACGGGCCGATGCTCTGGATTGAGTTTTCCCGTATTTCAAAACGCGGGGCGCGTGCTGGTTGTCTCACGCTGGTCATTGACGAACGGAGCGACGAGGAAATTCGCACCCTCTACATCGTCAGCGCACGCACCGATTTGTTGCAGGCCATTGGCACTTCGACGCATCCATGCCGATTTGAATGAGACTCAGCACGCGATTCTTGCCGAAGTTGCACGTTACAAGACCGAGCGCTCCCGCGTAACGGTGCGCGAAAAATACCGGCGCATTGTGCATTGGATGGAGCGTTATGTTGAGCCGATGATTGACATCGTCCGCGCCGACGGGCCGTTGCGTGCCGCGTTTGATGAGACCGAACGCCTCCTCCAGCGCGCCCGCGAAGATGCGCTATTCAACGATCATCCAGCACTTGCCCGCAATCTACGTTTTCTGCGACTTGTGGGTGTCCATGCGCTCCGCGTTTTCACGCAATGCCGGAAAGAGATACAACCGCTTTACGAATC
>PLYV01000232.1 GCA_003151855.1 Limisphaerales bacterium
GTTACCCATGTTCTGAACCTGGACCTTCTGGAAAAGTGCGATTGATAAATTTGTCTCGCTGATTTCAGTCTTTACAGACGATTCAGGTTTCAGGTTTCAGGTCTCCGGTTTCAAATTTCAGGTTTTTTTATTGGGTGCCTTTTTGGTCTGGTGCTAAGTCCGGGGGGTGTGGTTGGGAATGCCGCTTGAGTCCGCCATATTTTCCCGGTAAAAGATGGCCTGCCAGATGAAAGTTCTCATTTCCGCCATCGCCTGCAACCCGTATCTCGGATCGGAAAATTACTTTGGTTGGGCGGCGGTCAAGGTGCTGGCGCGCGACCATGAATTATGGGTGCTCGTCGGCCAGCGCAGCCAATCCGATTTGGCGCGGGCGGCGGCCGAGGGCCTGATTCCCCCCAACGTGCACTTTGTTTTCGCCGGTGATTTCCGGCCCTGGCACTCCAGCCGGATGCGCGCCCGGCTGCAAGGCTGGCGGGAGTATCTCCACTTTTCCAAGGCCATCCTGCCCTTGGCGCAGGCGCTCCACGCGGCCGAGAAATTTGACCTGGTCCACCATGTCACCTACGCCACCTGGCGCGTGGCCTCGCCGCTGTGGCGGCTGGACATCCCGTTTGTCTTTGGCCCCATCGGCGGCAATGAACAATTTCCCCTGCGGCTTTTGCCCATGCTGAGCATCACTTCAGCGGCATTCGAACTGGCGCGGATGGCTTCCAACCTCGTCTCCCGTTTTTCCCCCGGCGTGCGCCGCAGCCTGCGTGAGTCCGCTCATGTTTTGGTGGCCAATCCGGAGACCGGGCGGCTGGTGAAACAGGTGCGTGGTTCTGGCGACGGCGTGGCCCGGCTGCTGCCCGGATTTTATTCCGACCAAAAGGCGGCGGCTTTTGCCCGGTTTGCGCCCGGCAAGAAACTGGACGGGCCGCTCCGGCTGTTTGCGGCCGGCAATATGGAAGGTCGCAAAGGCGTGGCCCTCGCGCTGATGGCGCTGGCCCGCGCGAAGACGGCCGGGATGAAATTTCATTACCGGCTCGGGGCGGGCGGGCCGGAGATCGCCCACCTTAAAAAACTGGCCGCCCGGCTGGGCTTGGCGGCCGAAGTGGAGTTTGCCGATAATTTGTCCGGCGAGGATTATCAGCGCGAACTGGGCCGCACCCACGTCTTCCTGCTGCCGAGCCTGCGCGAAAGCGCCGGACTGACGATGATGGAGGCCATGCTGGCCGGGTGTGTCCCGGTGGTGGCCGACTGCGCCAGTCCAAGCTTTATCGTCACGGACGAATGCGGCTTCAAGATTCCCGTGGCCCGCCGCCGCCGGATGGTGGCCTGCCTGACCGATACCCTGCTGGCCATTGATCGCGACCGGAAAATTATCCTGCAAAAAGGCGGGGCGGCCTCGCGCCGCATCGCTGCCGGATTCACCGAGGAGGCTTACCGGGCGACGGTCAACGCGGTCTATCAGTCCGTGGTGCGGGCGAAATTCCCGCCCCCGATTATTCAAGGCAGGCGGAAAGCGAAAAATGAAACCTGAGACCGGAGACTAGACGGAGAAAATTTGGCCGCAATGATTGGTGGGGCGAGCGTCCTCGCGAGCCGTAATGTTTTGCCAAGGCGGCTCGCCGGGAGTCTCGCCCCACCAGAAAAATCCGGGTTTATCCGTGAAATCCGTGACTGGTTTCCCCCTCGCCGCCAATCGGATTGGGGGAGAGGGCCGGGGTGAGGTGGTGCGGTTCAGGTTTCAGGTTTGATCTTGGTTTCCGCTTTCCGACTTCCGCTTTTGATTTTACCGTTTCTTGTAGTCGCCCCGGCTGAAATATTTTTCCAGCCACACATACGCGCAGATGAACAGATAGCGGCTGCCCATCTCCTTGATTTTTAATTTCGCCTCGCCGAAGCGCCGGTTGCGCCAGGTGATCGGCACCACCGTCCACGAATAGCCGCGCACCACCGCCTTGAGCGGAATCTCCACCGTGAGGTTGAAGTGCGGCGCGATCAGCGGTTCGCAGCCCTGGATCACCGTGCGGCGATAAGCCTTGAACGCGTTCGTCGTGTCGTTCAGCGGAATGCCAAAAATGACGCGGATGAAAAAATTCGCCAGCCGGTTCACGAACAGCTTGAACTTCGGATAATCAATCGTCCCGCCGCCCTTGATGAAGCGGCTGCCGAACACGCAGTCCCAGCCCTCGTTCAGCAGTTGCCAGTAGCGCACCGCGTCGCGTGCGTCGTCCGACTCGTCGGCCATCATGATGACCACCGCGTCGCCGGTGCAGTGGCGCAGGCCGAACGTGATGGCCCGGCCAAAGCCGTGTTCGCCGGTGTTTTGGACCGGGCGCAGCGTGGGGATTTTTACTTTCAGCTTTTGCAGCACCTCCCACGTCCGGTCCTGGCTGCCGTCGTCCACCACCACAATTTCGTGCGGCACCTGGTTCAGCGAAAATTCCAGGTGCAGATGCTCCAGCGTCGCGGGCAGGGATTCCTCCTCATCGCGCGCGGGAATGACCACGGAAAACAGTTCCAGCGGCGGCCCGCCGGCATTTGGCTTATGGTCATCAAGCTGCATGGCGCATCATTTTGAATTCCGGTTGGTTAGGGGCACGGTCACGCATCTTTGTGGAATGCCCCATAAATATCAATCGTTCTTTAGAGCATTGACAGAAATGATGTAGCGTGGCGGAGCGGGGATTTTTGGTTTTTGGCGAGGTTTTGGCAAAGGCGCAGGTTTGAAAACCCTGCAACTGAGCCGAAACGAAGCCAAAAACCAAAAAGACCGCTGCTTTCAAATCTGATTCCGCCGCGCTACAGGATTTATGGAAATGCTCTAGGGTGTGTTAACACTAAAGCG
>PLYV01000104.1 GCA_003151855.1 Limisphaerales bacterium
TCGTCATGCGGCAGCGGGCGATCCAACGCGGCTTGCGGCTCAATGAATACGGCCTGTTCAAGTCGAAAGAAGAGACGCGCGACGCAAAGCTCCTTGTGCCGTGCCAGACGGAGGAAGACGTTTTCGCCAAGCTGGATCTGGTTTTTGTGCCGCCGGAGTTGCGCGAAGACCACGGCGAATTTGTGGCGGCGGAGAAGAATCATTTACCGAAATTGGTCGAGTGGTCGGATTTGAAGGGCGCGCTGCACAACCACTCAAACTGGAGCGACGGACACAACACGCTGGAGGAGATCGCGGAGTTCATGGACGGCCTCGGCCTGGCATACTGGGCGATCACCGACCACTCGAAGGCGTCATTTCAGGCAAACGGCCTGGACGCAAAACGGCTGCGGGAGCAAACAAAAAAAATCGGCGAGTTGAACAAAAAATTCGCCGGCGAAGGCCGCGAGTTCCGGCTGTTGACGGGGACAGAAGTGGATATTTTGAAGGATCGATTGGATTTCGAGGATGAGGTTTTGGCGGAATTGGAGGTGGTGGTGGCGAGTTTGCATGTTCCCTCAAGCAGCGAGGCGGAGAACACGAAGCGGCTGATCCGCGCGGCGGAAAATCCGTTTGTCCATATGCTCGGCCACCTGACCGGACGGCTGCTGCTGGAGCGCGAGCCGTATCCGGTCAACGTCCACGCGGTCATTGACGCCTGCGCGGCGACGGGGACGTGGATCGAGTTGAACTGCAATCCGTATCGGCTGGATTTGGACTGGCGGCACTGGCCCTACGCGAAAGGCAAAGGCGTGAAATGTGTCATCAATCCAGACGCGCACCGGAACGCGCACGCGGGATTTTTGCGGCTGGGCGCGGGCGTGGCGCGGAAGGGCTGGCTGGAAAAAGCGGACGTGATCAACACGTTGCCCAGTTCAAGACTGACGGATGAATTAAGACAAAAGCGTTACAAACCCATGGCGTAATAGTGTCAATTCCACAAATTTATGGCGGCATGGTGGTGAATAATTACCCAAAATTTGTTTTGACGGAGTTCTTGCCAGACTGATAACTTCGCTAGGCAATCGCCGATAAGTTTTTTTGAATGAAAAGTCATGTCGGCGGTCAAAAAAAAACGCGCATTAAAATGAAAAGATTTTTTGTCTCTGCCGGGCTGGCGGCCAGTGTCGCCGGAATGACCTCCATTCACGCGCAAAGCATGCAGGCAGGGACAAGCCCGAAGCTGTGGAACGTGAGCGCGAACCTGCGCGGTTTTTACGACGACAATTATTCGGTGTCATCCGCGCAAAAGGGCAGTTTTGGCTTTGAATTTTCCCCGTCCATTTCCGCCAACGTGGCGTTTGGCCAGACGGACATCGGCGTCAAATACACCTTCGGCCTGTTCTATTATCTCCAGCGCGCGGACAACGGATTGAACCCGCTTGACCTCACCCACACGGGTGATTTGTGGCTGGATCACGCCTTCAATGAGCGCTGGAAGCTGAATGTCACCGACTCGCTGGCGGACGGTCAAGATCCGCAACTGGTGCAAGGTGGTGCGGTGGTGCGCGTGAACGGCAACAATCTGGGCAACCGCGCAAACATCAAGCTCACCACGGACTGGACCAAGGAATTCAGCACGGCGGTGCGTTACGGGAACAATCTTTATATTTACAGCAACAACAGCAACACCAACGCCGCCAATCCGAGCGAGGCCGCACTGCTGAATCGGATTGAGCAGAATGCCGGCATTGATTTGCAATGGCATTTTGCGCCGGAGACAATCGGTTACGTCGGCTATAATTATAGCTGGGTGCGCTATGACGGCAATGCGCAGATTGCCGCGCCGGTCACCATTATTTTCCCGACCCCCCGCATCGTCCAGTATTTCAGCAGTGCCCGTGACTACAACGCCCACTATGGTTATTTGGGATTGTCGCACCAAATCACCCCGAACCTGACGGCCAACGCGCGCGGTGGCGCTTCGATTGTGGATTTGTATAACGATCCGGTTTCGCCCAGCACCTCGGTGGCACCTTATGCGGACTTGAGCCTGACCTACACTTACCGCCCTGGTTCGTATGTGCAGGCGGGCTATACGCACAACATTAATTCCACCGACATCGCCACGCCGAGCGCCGCGACGCATCAACTGACCGCATATCAGGAAAGCTCGACGTTCTACTTGGACATCAACCACCGGTTCAATTCCAAGCTCTCCGCCACCCTGCTGGGCCAGTATGAATATTCCACCTACAAGGATGGTGCCTACGGCGGCAATGGCGACGATCAGATCAACGCGAGCATTGATCTCAACTACCAGTTGAACCGGCATCTGGCCGCGCAGGCCGGTTATAACTTCTCCGATTTGCTCTCCAGCATTCAGGGTCGTGGCAATGCGCGCAACCGGGTTTATCTCGGTTTAAGCGCCAATTATTGAAGATGGGCGCCATCAGCATCTAAACACCACATTCGGGAGCCGAGTCCGCGACCGGCTCCCATTATTTTTAAGATATGGATCCAATTAAAACCCCCGGCCTGCCCGAAGCCCGGCTGCATTTTCTCGATTACTGGCGCGTCATCCGCATCCGCAAGGCGATCATCATCACCGTCTTTCTCATCACCGCCATCATCGCCACCGCCGTCACCTTCATCCTGCCGGAATCCTACGCCAGCACCTGCAAAATCCGGGTGAAAAATGACGTGAACGACATTGGCGGCGGACTGGCGGCGTCCTACCAGCAGACCATGTATGACCCGTATTTCATCCAGACCACGTTTGAAATCATGCAGTCGCAGCTGGTGCTGAGCAACGTCATCAACACGCTGAACCTGAATGTCGAATGGGGCAAAAAATATTTCAACGGCGAGACGCTCAAGACCTCCGAGACGCTGGAAATCCTCAAGGGGCGCATGGGGCTGGCTCCCGTGCGCAACACCGAGCTGATTTCCATCACGGTTTACAGCGACGACGCGAAGGAAGCCGCCTTGCTGGCCAACACCATCGCCGAGGCCTACAAAAACTACCGTCTGGACTCGCGCCGGCAGGTTACCGCCAAGGGGCTGGATGTCCTCGAGGCGCAGTATCTCACCGAATCCAACAGCATCATGGTGGCGCAGCAAGAGATCGAAACTCTCCGGACCAAGCTGGGCGTCCACGTTGACGCCGCCGGGTCGCCCGGTTACACCCCTTCGCTCACCTCCGATATGCTGCAGCGTTACCACGACCAGATGATCGAAGGCGAACGCACCTACAAGGAACTGGCTGGCCAGCTGGATCAGCTCAAAACCTTCGACAAAAACCGCCTGCGCGACGTGCTGCCAAACGTGGTGAACGACGGCGCGCTGGGCGAGCTGCTGGGCCGGCTCCATGAAGCCGAGCAGAAAATCGCCACACTCAAGGTTGATTATCCCACCAACAACGCGGTTGTGGTTCGTGTCCAGACATTGCTTGACACGCTGAACCAGCAGATTGACGACCGGGTCAACGGCATCATCTCCAGCTTGGACAGCCAAGTGAGTTCCAAAAAGGCCGCGCTGGATTCCCTGAACGCGTCGGTCGAGGATGCCAAAAAGAAAGACCAGGAAGAATCCGCGCGCCAGCAGCCTTACTATGACGCCAAGCGCAATCTGGAGCAGTTCCGCGAACTCCACAACCTGCTCTACTCAAAAATCGAGGCGGAACGCTTGGAACAGGAAATTCCCAAGACCCAGATGGTGCAGGTCACCGACCGTGCCGAGCCCGGCAAGGCGCCCGTCAAGCCCAACAAGACTGTCAACATCGTCCTCGGCCTCGTTTTCGGCCTCATCATGGGCGTCGGCCTTGCCTTCTTCATCGAATACCTCGACACCAGCGTCAAGACCATTGACGATGTGGAACGCACCTTCCAGGCACCCGTGCTCGGCGTCATCCCGCAGAACATCGGTTATCTCGTGGACGAAGGCACCGAAAGCAAGCACGCCGAGGCCTACCGCGTGTTGCGCACCAACCTGCTCTTCTCCCGCAAAGAAGAAACGCTCAACACCATCGTCGTCGTCAGCGCCGGCGCCGGCGAGGGCAAATCCACCACCACCATCAACCTCGCCACCGTCTTCGCCCAGGCCGGCAGCCGCGTTTTGATTGTGGATTCCGACTTGCGCCGCCCGACATTGCACAAGCTTTTCAAGGTCACCAACAACCTTGGCCTGACCAACTACCTGCTCAAGCAAAACACCATCGCGGAAATCGTCCAGACCACGCAGGTGCCCAACCTCGACTTCATGGCCAGCGGCAAGCTGCCCAACAGCTCCATGGGCATCCTCGGTTCCGCCCAGATGAAACAGATGATCGCCGAGCTCAAGCAGCGCTACGACTACATCCTCTTTGATTCACCGCCCATCCTGGGCGTGAGCGACGCCTCCATTCTGGCCAGCGAAGTGGACCTCGTCATGCAGGTCATCCAATACCGCCGCTATCCGCAGCCCATGACCATCCGCGCCAAGCAGATGATCGAGAAGGTCGGCGGCAACTTCGTCGGCATCGTCCTCAACAACATCAATATGTCGCAGGACGAAGGCTACTATTACTACAGCGGCTACTACCACGACTACTATTACAGCCGCAATCCCAGCGAACAGGACGCCGAGACCAAGCCCCTCTTGGCCGACTCGGGCGACACCACCGAGATCAAAAAGAAGTATTGATTCATCTTTTGCCAATGAAATTGAAATTATTTCCCATGCTCCGCTCAGGCCTGCTGCTGGCGCTGCCGGCGCTGGCCCTCGCGCTCACAGGCTGCTCGCTTTTTTACAGCAACGGCAAAAAGCTCGACGTCATGGCTCCGCCCGGACCTGAAACCACCAAAACCGTTGTGCCCCGACTGCAAGTCGGTGACGTGGTGGTCGTCACCTTTTCCGGCCTGCCCGATCAACAGGATTATACGCCCCAGGAAAAGCCCATCAAGGAAGACGGCTCCATCAGCCTGCCCGACGTTGGCCGGGTGGATGCCGCCGGCAAAACCCCTGGCCAGCTCGAAGATGCCATTCACGATCTTTACGTTCCCAAGATCGTCAAACACCTGAACGTCACCGTCAAGAACACCACCAGCTACGTCTATTATGTGCGTGGCGAGGTCAAGGCTCCGGGCCGCCTGATCTACACCGGCCCCATCACCGTCAGCCAAGCCATCACCTCCGCTGGCGACTTCACTGAAATCGCCAGCCGCAGCGGCATCTGGCTCACCCGCGCCAACGGCGACCGTTTCAAACTCAACCTCAACCGCATCCTTAACGGCGAAGACCCCGACCCGCCGGTCTATCCCGGCGACCAGATCCAGGTCAACAAACAGCTTTTCTGATGGTTCAGTTGCACATTCTTTCCGGCAAAATGGCGGGCGAAAACATCTTCGTCCGCCGTTTTCCTTTCCGCGCCGGCCGCGCGGCGGGCAACGACCTTGTGCTCGACGACGCCGGCGTCTGGGACAACCACCTCACGCTGGAATTTCAGAAGGCCGAGGGCTTCCTCCTCCGCACCGCGCCGGACGCCTTCGCCGCCGTCAACGAGGAGCAGAAAAATTCCGCCCGCCTGCGCAACGGCGACATCATTTCGTTCGGCTCCGCCAAAATCCAGTTCTGGCTGTCCGCGCCGCTGCAACGCCCCCTGCACCTGCGCGAACTTTCCTTCTGGCTGCTGCTCGCCGCCGTCACCGCTTTTCAGTTCTTCCTCATCTGGCAACTGGTGAAATAAAAAACCGCACGATGCGCTCGTGCGGTTTGAAATGTTTCGCAGTTCAAATCAATGCCGGAAATGCCGCGCGCCGGTGAACGCCATCGCCATGCCGCGCGCGTCCGCCGCCGCGATGACTTCCGCGTCCTTCACCGAGCCGCCGGGCTGGATCGCCGCCGTCGCGCCCGCATCTGCCGCCGCCAGCAAACCGTCGGGGAACGGGAAGAACGCGTCGCTGCAAACCACGCTGCCGGCCAGCGGCAATTTCGCCTCGCCCGCCTTCCACACCGCGATGCGGCTGGAGTCCACGCGGCTCATCTGGCCCGCGCCGGTGCCGAGCGTCCGGCCTTCGCCGACATAAAGGATCGCGTTTGATTTCAGGTGCTTCACCACGCGCCAGCCGAACAGCATCGCCTTCAACTCGGCTTCCGTCGGCTGCCGCTTGGTGACAATTTTCAAATCGGCAACGCCTGTGGTTTTCAAATCGCGCTGCTGGAGCAGGAACGAATCCGCGCCCACGCTGCGCACGTCCCACGGCTGCGCCGAGAGCGGGCATTTCTGGATTTGCAGCAGGCGCAGGTTTTTCTTCTTCTGCAAAATCGCCAGCGCCTCCGGCGAAAATTCCGGCGCGACGATGACC
>PLYV01000194.1 GCA_003151855.1 Limisphaerales bacterium
GCGGTTCGAAGCCGCGATCACCCGCACATCTACTTGCATATCGCGGATGCCTCCTACGCGGCGGATGACCTGGTCTTCCAGCACACGCAAGAGTTTCGCTTGCAGCAGAGGGGAAAGTTCGCCGATTTCATCGAGAAACAGCGTGCCGCCGTCGGCCGCCTCGAACAGGCCCTTCTTCATCTGCTTGGCGGCGGTGAACGCGCCTTTTTCGTGGCCGAACAATTCGCTTTCGATGATGGATTCGGGCAGGGCGGCGCAGTTGAATTTCACGAACGCCCTGCCTTTGCGCGGGCTTTGCTCGTGCAGTGCGCGGGCGATAAGTTCCTTGCCCACGCCCGATTCACCGCGGATCAGCACGGTCGTCACGCTGTTGGCCACCTGTTCGATGTGCCGATAGACCGAACGCATCGAATCCGAGTTGCCGATCATGTTTGGCGGGCGGAGACTGGTCTGGATCTGGTGCTGCAACCGCTCATTCTCGCGCTGGAGCGACTCCATTTTTTCCTGCGCCAGCCGGTGAAAATGCACCGTATGCGCGATGACATTGGCGATGAGCGACAGCAGGCGGCGGTCGGCGGACAAGCGGACACGGCTGTCCAAAATCCTTTCCACACTCAGAGCACCGACGACTTCCGCGCCGAACTTGATGGGCACGCAAATGTAGGCCGCCGGCAGCGAATTGGCGCAGGCTTGTTGTTCCTGTTCCCAGCGCGTCTTCAACGCCGGTTCCTTGGAGATGTCTGACACGACGACGGCTTGGCCGGAATCCATGACCTGCTGAATGAGTTCGCGGCAGGATTGCAGGTATTCCTGCTGGCTCTGGCCGGAGGGCAGACCGACGGCGTCGCTGATGCTGGCGGTGCCATGGTCGCGGTTGAGGATGGTGATGGTGCCGCGCTTCATGCCAAGCACCTCGGCCATTTTCAACAGCACGGGCCGGACGACGTCACGCAGTTCGATGCTACTTTCGAGCGTGTAGGAAATGTCGAAGAGCAGACTGAATTCATCCGCCACGCGGCAGCCCGTCGGCGAAGCCATCGCCCCGGAAGGGCTGGTCCGCTTGGTTTCCACGCCGAGACAATCCGGCAGACATTCATCCAACAACTTTCTCACGCGAGCACTGTCGCAAGGCGTGTGCCAAAAAATGAAGCGTGGTTTTCCCGCATGACGTGGTTTGACGCAAATTCACCCGTCATTCTTTGCTTCCGACACTTGGAACAGCGATTGCTAAATGACAGGCAGGTAAAGTAAATGACAATTTTTGGTCAGAACTGTGAATGAAATCGCCGCCGGTTTTGTTGTCTTTTGTTCAAACCGCCCAAAGATTGACAGGGAATAATGTTTTTGAATATGCGCCTGCGCGGTTTGATTAAGGCGTTTTGCTTGGCGAGCATGCAAAACTGGTATACAAGCTGGGGAACTCAGGGAGACGAGTTGCAACCCGTTATTTATCCTGGAGGTTAATCAAATTAGACCGGGTGAAGTAAATCGCCCTCTCGCGTCTTACTGGCAGGTCAATAGTTCATTCGCCAGATTGCCGGTGAAATCGAGTTGAAAACCAGCGGTGCCCGGCTGAATTGCGGCCAAACTCCGGAATCCACAGCGCCATGGTGGATTCTGCCATGCACTCGGTGACAGAAAATGCTTGTATTTAACTTCACTTCTAGCTTTTATCTATGACGAGGTGAGTGCGATTTTACTAGTAATTTTTCTGATAGCCGGTGCTACCACAGCCTTGGCAGATTCCGGAGGTTTCACCACCAATACCAGCAGCCCGGCGGAGCAATTGACTAATTCGATTCACTCCGCCAACGGCTATATCATGGACGGCAAACACCAGCTTGAGCCGGGTGATGTGATTAGTTTTCAAATTATCGAGGACAAAAAACCCCTAATCAATCTGGCGGTAACCGATTCGAGCGAACTGGATGTGCCCTACATCGGACGGGTGGCAGCGGGAGGTAAAACCTGCCAGCAACTGGCGACGGAATTGAAGGCCAGGCTGGAAAAGGACTATTATTACCGGGCCACCGTCATCGTCGGGCTGGATTCGGTGAACAAGGTGCGCGGCCAGATTTACATTTCAGGGGCGATTCACAATCAGGGATCGTTCGCCATTTTTTTTAATCATGATCTGACGGCGGGAGAAGCCATCCTGCAGGCAGGCGGGTTTGATCTCTTTGCGGACAAGAAGTCCATCAAGGTGATTCGTAACGGCGGTGCCGAAGGCGGCGGGAAAAAGGTTTTGGAGATCAACATGGTGAATGTGCTGGAGAAGGGGAAAACCGAGGAGGACGTAATTCTTAAGCCCGGCGATTTGATCATCGTGCCGGAGCGGACGTTCAGATTTTAACCGCCATGGACGAAGAAATTGCCCCGGACAATGCCAAGCAAACGGCCTTTGCAACCCGTTTTTTCAACCAGTGGCATCGCTACAAAAATCTGGTCTTCACCTACTGGTGGATCCTACTGCTGACGGTCGGGCTGGCGGCGGCGGTTCAGGGTTATTTTTTGAGCCAAGTTAAGCCTTCTTTTGTATCGGTCGGGCGCATGATCGTGAACGTGAAGCTGGACATACCCCAGGCCAAAACCTATTCGGAGGAATTGAACAACTTCTTTGGCACGCAGATGGAGTTGATGAAGAGCGACTCCGTGGTCAACCGGGTGCGGTTCCGCCTGCAATCCTCCGGGCCTTTGCCGGATTCCTCCTGGGTTGACATCAAGCCCACCCTTTCACCCAAGACGAGCATCTTCAATCTTCTGGCCACGGGCAGCGACGCGCGCTATACGCAGGAATTTTTGCAGGCAACGATGGAGGAATACATAAATTTGAAGCGGAATCTAATTATCAACGCCTCGGACGCCACCAAATCCGGCCTGCAGGACGAACTGGCACACATGGCCTTGGAATTGCAAAAAAGCAAGGAAGCCGTTTTGGATTATCAGTCCAGCAACAGCGTTGTTTTTGTGGCACAAAACGGGGATAACAGCGCCGCCGAATATCTGGCCAAACTGACCCAAAGGCTCGCGGAACGCAAATCTGCGCTGCAATTGCTCCAGACCATGACCTTGGATGAAAACTTGGAACGGCAACAAGGAGGTTTTAACCCGCAAGGTTCCCAGCCCGCAACACCACAGCCCAATCCTGGGCAAAACACACCGTCACAGACGAATTCGACATCCGGCCCGACAGACAACGCTGCGCCCAACCTGCCGGCCAGCATCGGCGGGTTCGAGGCCGCCTATCTGCAGGCCAAGCAGCAAATAGTTTTGTTGAAGGCGAGGCGGGATAATTTAAACCAGTTTTTGCGGCCCAAACATCCCGACATCATCGCCCTCAATGAGGAGATTGCGGATCAGGAAAAACTACTGGATGTTTTCAAGGGGCAAAGCCAGGAGCAATTACAAAACTTGCGGCACAGCCTTGAACTGGAAATCAAGGATTTGGACAACCAAATTGCCGAATGGAATACCAAGGCCATGGACACGAGCAAGAAACTTTCAGACTATGCCGTGCTGAAAGAAAATAACCGTCGGCTGCAAAATCTTTATGACCAGTTGCAGGCTACGCTACAAACACTGGATACTGAAAAGGGAATCATCGGTCAGGAAAGTGTCAGCATTTTTGAACCGGCCACACCGGCGATATCCGCCCCCTGTGGCACGGCCAAACATTTGGGCATGGCGGGCTTGATCGGACTGATGCTGGGCGCCGGCATTCTCCTGTTTCTAAACCGGCTGGATGACCGGATTGATTCATTCGTCGAACTGGAGCAGCAGTTTAATCAGTCAGTGGTGGGGCAAATCCCCCGCGAAAAATCGAAGGACAAAACGGCGACCGTGCCGCTGCTCCAACCGGATGACACCCGTCATGCCCTAGTTGAAGCCTATCGCAATCTCCGCTCTGCGCTGGTGTTCAAGGATTCGCTGGAAAATCATCCCCGGATTATTGCCATCACGAGTGCCATCCCCAAGGACGGCAAATCCATGACGGCCGCCAATCTGGCCATAACCCTTGCCCAAATCGGCGCGCGGGTTTTGCTGGTGGATGGCGATTTGCGCCGGGGCGGGCTGCATAAACATTTTTCCGTGGCGGCCAGTCCCGGCTTGGTTGACGTGCTGGCCAAACAATGCGCCTGGCCCCAGGCCGTGGTTCAAACGGCAATTCCTAATCTATATTTGATGCCGTGCGGTGCCCCGCCCCGACATCCAGGCAGCCTCTTCGCGCGGGAGATTGGCAAGTTCATCAAGGAAATCGCCGGCCAATATGATTATTATATCTTCGATACTGTCCCCATCATGGCGGCCGACGATGTCTCCAATTTGACTCCCCATGTGGATGGTTTGCTGATGGTCATTCGGGCTGGTTTTACTCCCGGCCGGGTGGCTCATGCAGCTCTGGCTTTGCTTGAGCAGCGCAAGGCCAAAATCATCGGGCTGGTATTCAATGGCGTGCGCCCGCACGGCGGCGAATATTATTGCTACAAGTATAAAGAGTATTACGCGCAGCAACCGGCGGCCTGATCCAGGCGTTGGGTTCGGCTTGCGACTGGCGGCACGCGCGCAGAAGAATCAAATACAAGCTGATATGGAGGCTCAAAATATACCGGAAAAGATCGCGTGGTTTTGTTTGCGCTCACAGCCCAAGCATGAACACATCGCAACCGCCCATTTGCGCCGGCAGAAGGATATTGACGTCTTTTTTCCGCGCATCCGCTTCAAGCGCACTACCCGGACCGGGGCCGTTTGGGTGACTGAGGCATTGTTTCCCAACTATCTGTTTGCCAAGTTCAATTGGAATCATTCTTTGCGGGCCGTTCACCATTCGCCCGGCATAAGTGCAGTCGTGCATTTTGGCTTGGATTGGCCGGTGGTTCCGGATGAGGCCATCGAACAACTGCGTGCCCTGCTGGGGAAAAATGAACTCCATGTCATACCTGCGGAGGTAGCGCCGGGCGACACCGTGCGGATTGCGGGAGGATGTTTGCATGGTCTGGAAGCTATTGTTACTCAAATCATGCCAGGGGGAAAACGCGTGGCCATCTTGCTGGATTTCCTCGGCCGCCAGTCCAGCGTCAAACTTGACATCGGCATGGTCGTCAAGGAAGTCGCCAACCACGCACGGGTCGTCAACCTGCCGTCACCATGAAATTATCGAGGCCAGCAAGACAAGCTGAATGTTTTATTAGCAATAGAATATGATGGCAAAGCAGCCCTTTCATTGCTCCCGATTGGAAACAATGTTTCTGCTCATGTTTTTGGGCGTTCTTTGGGCGGGTCTTATCAATTATCTGCGGATTGATTGGACAATAAATCCACAATATGGCTATGGCTGGGTGGTGCCCTTTTTATGCGGGCTATTAATCTGGAAAAAACTTCAAAATGATGGTGCCCCAGAGCAACCCTTAACGCTTTGGCATCCCACGCTCCTCGTCTTGCTGGTTGCCTTGCTTTACGCCCCCACCCGGCTCATCGGGGAGGCCAACCCTGATTGGCGGTTGGTGAGCTGGGCACTGGCCATTGAATGGGTGGGGTTGACCCTGTTGATGATTTACTTTGCTTTTGGTGGTCGCTGGCTAAAACGGCTGGCGTTTCCCATCACCTATTTTCTGGTTGCGGTTCCCTGGCCTGGATTTATGGAGGCACCATTGATTCAGGAGCTGACGCGTGCGGACACATGCGCCACGGTGGAATTAATCGGCTGGTTGGGGGTGCCTGCACTGCCGCATGGCAATGTCATTGAAGTGGCCACCGGCGAAGTGGGCATTGACGAGGCGTGCAGCGGCATCCGTTCGTTTCAGGCAACGCTGATGATGTCACTGTTCTTTGGCGAATCTCTCCGGTTGAATTATCCGCGCCGGCTCTTTTTGATTCTTAGTGGATTTGTGATGTCATTTCTATTTAACCAGGTGCGGATGACCATCCTGATATGGATAGCGGCACGTCACGGCACGTCGGCAATTGCGCAGTGGCACGACCCGGCGGGTGTCAGCATTATGATCGCGTGTTTTCTTTCGCTTTGGGGTTTGGGGATTATTCTGGCGCGCAAGCCGGCTTCCGTTAAACCCCGTGCCGCCACAACCACCACGGTTGCTGATTATCTTCAACCGAAACACCGGGTGGCACCGCTGCTGGTGCCACTGCTGGCCTGGATTGTCGTGGTGGAAATATCCGTTGAATCCTGGTATCGCTGGCACGAGCTGCGCCTGCCGACAAAGCCGCAATGGATGGTGGCCTGGCCGACCAATAACCCCACCTTCAAGCAAATACCGATCGCGCTGCGTTCGGTAGAAATTCTTAATTGCGATGCCAGCCAGCAGACCACTTGGCAGGCGAGCAACATCCTTTGGCAGGCAATTTATTTACAGTGGAACCCTGGCACCCGCGCGCCCGGTGGGCATACACCCGTCCGCTGCATGCCCGCCAGCGGACATGCCCTGATCACCGTTTCGAAATGCGAATGGTTTGAGGCCGGAGGTTTTCGTCTGCCATTCGTCGTTTATAAAATGGTGGATTCACCTCAACCATTTTACATCTTTTATTGCATGTGGAACGGGGTTATGAACGGGCAGCAATTTGTTTCCATGTCGGTTGGCGACCGGCTGTCATTAGTGCGGGCCGGCCTGCGCAATGTCGGCTATTCCTCCCTGGAAATTGGCCTTGCAGGCAATATTGATGAATCACAGGCCAATGCGGCTTTGCAACACCAACTTCAGGAAATCATCCAAGCACAGCCAGCCAAATTGCATTTACCCGCAAAACAATAAAGTCATCGCTCAACGCTTGGAGGACGGCCGGCTTAATAGGCATTCTTCTGGCGGCAAAAAGTCTTAAACATGATTAATAAATCCAACCAAAAACTCCAGTTTTCGACATACCAGATGTCATGGTGGATTCTTTCCTCTAAATCCGTATTGCCGCGCCAGCCATTCACCTGCGCCCAGCCGGTCAGCCCCGGACAACAGGTATGGCGCACTTGATAATGAGGAATTTTATATTTAAAGCGGGCAATTAACTCTGGCCGCTCCGGACGTGGCCCAACAAGGCTCATTTCACCCTTCAAGACATTCCAAAACTGTGGCACTTCATCAATGTTCCATTTCCGCATAATCGCACCAATTCGCAACCGGCGCTGGTCGTTGGGGGTGGCCCATTGCACCTTGCCAGGAGTTTCAGCATTAACACGCATGCTGCGAATCTTAATCATTTCAAACAGGCGGCCGTTCTTTCCCATGCGAACCTGCCGGTAAAAAATCGGGCCGGGCGACTCCAAATATACCAAGGTTCCGAATACGAGAAGAAGCGGCAATGAAAACAACAGGCCAACCAGGGCACCGGCGATGTCCGTGGTTCGTTTCAACATACGGCTTCTGTATCCGGTCAATGGCAGGGCTTCTATGCCCAGCACCTGGGTCTCGCCAATTTTGTCAGGACGAAGACCCGAAATCAGGATTTCAAAAAAATGCGGCACCATTTTGAACTGCACATGCTCGCTTTCACAAACCTTGACGACCGCAAGCACACCCTCCCGTTGCAGACTGTCGGATTCAGTAAGCACAGCAATGTCAACCCTGTTGCGCTGCAACAAATGGCCAAGTTCGTGTAACGACCCCAAACAATAGTTCTCCAGATCGGGAATGGTGTTTGGTTTATTCACCTGAATCCAACCAACAAACTCCATGGCCGGGGTATTTTCCAATTCTTTCTGAATTTGCCTCGCTTGATATCCCCCTCCAATTACAACCAGCCGCCGGCACAAATAAACCGCCAGCCGGGGATGCTGCAATATCCGGCTCAAAAGCAGTCTCCAGCTAAAGACGCTCAAAAAGATCATCCCTAAGGCGCCAGCGATAAACCGCCTTGAAATCGGCGGATCGGTATTGATTGCCAGACTGACACCAATGAATGTCAGCAAACAAATGGTCAGGGACGAGGTGAATTTGTTCAAGGTCTTAAGAGGGGACAGCAAATATCGGTAAGCATACAAATCGCGGCGCAACAATCCCCAAAACACGATTAACGAGCCCCAGATGATTATCTTATAGCAATTTGAGAGGGAAAATATTGGCACACCCTCGATGCCGGATGAAACCAGCACGCTTTGAAATTGCAAAAGAACAGCCAGAGCAAAACCAACTGCAATCATTGTCAAATCGCCCAGAATTGCCGTAACTGCCAAAATATTCTCGTATAAGTCACGTTTAAACCGCAGCTCGTCGGGAGCCATTTCGTCAGCTGGTGCCGAACACGGTCTTTCATTCCAAATCTCACCATTCTTCAGAAAAAGGTAGTTTTTCATACTCTGTTGAAATTATTCGTGACCGCATCGGTTGAGCTAACACGCCGTAAAGCATAGCCAGCACCTAGAAGGCGGCTTCGGCCAACCTCGACTTTAAATGAATATCCCACTAGTTATTTCTCACAACAATCCACCACCAAAAAACACCGCCGGGCATCTCCTTTGGAAGCTCTCGCAACGCGAGGGCACGACTCAACCTCAACCACCAATATCAACATTCACCACCATGAACATACGTCCTACACCCTCTCCTAAATGAACCAACTCCGTTCAAAATGTTAAAATATTTGCTCCCTCATCTTGCAAAACACCCTCCTAGTCCCGACAAGTCAAACTAACTTCACCTCCATACTTCTGCCATACCTGAGAAGTTTCACTTCAGTAGGGCTATATATCTATATTGTAAGCGGACATGATACTTCACTTTTAGGACGCAAAAGCTGCAAATTGCGGCCTATGCAGGGTAATTTTTAATTCGCAAGTATCACAGGATGAACATGAAGCAAAGTTATAAAAACAGCCACGAGCAAGCCTAATGGAAGTCAGTCCATTATGTTCATCATTACTTGAACAAATTACATGTCGTGCTAGAGTTTTTGCATGGAGGAGGTTTTAGACGACAAAACAGACAGTGCGGCCAAGGCCAGCGGCTTTGACGCGCGGTTGAATTCCGTCGAAGTTGAAGTCATCCATCTCTTTGTTCAATTCGCCGGCTCTCTGGGTCAGCCGCGTTCGGTTGCGGAAATCTACGGACTTTTATTTTGCTCCTATCGGCCGCTAGCCATGGATGAGTTTATCGAACGCCTCAACATGAGCAAAGGCTCCACAAGCCAAGGACTAAAATACCTCCAAGATTTGGGGGCCATAAGGACTGTCTATGTCGCGGCTGATCGCCGGACACATTATGAGTCCGTCACCGAATTACGAAAGGTGGCTGGACGCTTCTTACGCCAACAAATCTTGGCTCAATTTGAAGATAACGACAGCCGTCTGGGTCGAATCGCCGGCCAGACTCAATATCTTTCAGAGGAGCAGCGGAAGCATATTCTTGAACGGGTCAAATTACTGCGCCGTTGGGAACGGACGGGTAAAAGAATATTGCCATTCGTTCTAAAAATGCTGGGTGGCGAGTAGTCTGCTGGGCCAGCGAAGGCCTATGCTGAGAGCAACAACATTATATAAGGAGACTAAGGTTTCTCGCAAAAACATTGCTGGAAGTCCAAGTGCGGCAGCTTGATCTAACATGGCGACAACCAACAAACTAATTCTGGAGCCCGGCCTCACCGCTAAAAATTACTGGCGCGACTTATATCATTACCGGGAGCTGTTTATGATTCTCGCGTGGAGGGACGTGGTCGTGCGCTACAAGCAAACGACGGCGGGCGCAGCCTGGGCGCTCATTCAGCCCCTGATGAGCATTGTCATCATGACTCTAATTTTTGGAAAGCTTGCCGGCCTGCCCTCGGAAAACGGCACGGCCTATATCATCATAGTAACTACCGCCATGCTGCCCTGGCTGTTTTTTTCCAATGCACTTACCCTGGCCAGCCAGAGCGTGGTCAATAACGCCAACTTGATTTCAAAAATCTATTTTCCGCGCATGATTGTTCCGGCCAGCTCAATTATTGTTTCGCTCGTCGATTTTCTGGTGGCATGTTCCATTCTTGCCGGATTGATGCTCTGGTATCAATTATGGCCAACCTGGCGATTGCTCGCCCTCCCTGCGCTTGTCGTGCTGGCCATTGCGGCGGCCTTGGGACCGGGGCTTATTTTAACGGCGTTGACGGTTCGCTTCCGGGATTTCCGCATGATAATTCCATTCATCGTGCAGTTTGGAATGTATGTCTGTCCAGTTCCCTACAGCAGCAGCTATCTTCACCACAAGCTCATAACCAAGTGCGGCGAAGCGCTGGGTGGAAAACTTTTCCTACTCTATTCAATGAATCCAATGGTTGGAGTCATTGATGGGTTCAGATGGGCAATCTATGGCGGTTCTGAAACTTTTTACTGGCCGGAATTTTTCCTTTCCATTGTCCTGACGGCTGGTCTGCTGTTCATCGGCACTGTTTATTTTCGCAAAACCGAGCGTGCCTTTGCGGACATCATCTGACTATGTCTGACACCGTCATCCGCGTTGACAACCTCTCCAAAAGATATGTGCTGGGGAAGCATGGCCATGCTGACGGGCTCCGTCACGTGATTCACGATTTCGCGACGGCACCAATCCGCTGGCTGAAAAGTCGCAACCTTCAGCCCGTGTTAACGAATGGCATCAAGCTGCCGCCCATCAACCAGCCGGATACCCAAGAATTCTGGGCGTTAAAAAACGTCTCCTTCGAGGTCAAGCAGGGCGAAGTAATGGGCATTATCGGACGCAATGGTGCGGGGAAAAGCACGCTGTTAAAAGTCCTGAGCCGGATCACCGAGCAGACCGAAGGCCGGGTGGAAATTAACGGCCGCGTCGCGAGCCTGTTGGAAGTTGGGACTGGCTTTCATCCCGAATTGACCGGGCGTGAAAATATTTTCCTGAACGGCGCGATTCTTGGCATGAGCCGGATGGAGATTAAAAAGAAATTCGACGAGATCGTGGCGTTTGCCGAGGTTGAAAAGTTTCTGGACACGCCAGTCAAGCGGTATTCCTCCGGCATGTATGTGCGGCTGGCCTTTGCCGTGGCCGCCCATTTGGAACCCGAGATTTTGATTGTAGACGAAGTGCTGGCGGTGGGCGACGCACAATTCCAAAAAAAATGTCTGGGGAAGATGCATGACGTGGCCCGGGGCGGACGCACCGTGCTGTTCGTCAGTCACAACATGGCGATGATGAAAACTTTTTGCGAAGCCATCATCTGGCTCAACCAGGGCAAGATGTTTGAACGCGGATTGCCACAAGATGTGATCAACCGCTACCTGCAGTCCGGCACCTGCGAGTCACAAACCGTGATGAACCTAAAAGATCACCCTCGGAATCAGGGCGAGGGCGTGAAACTACGGATCACGCAAATCGAATGGCTTACCGGCCTGCCGCTTTTCCACTCAGAAAGCGTCAAGGCGAGAATAGAGTTTGAAGCCTATACCGACGTGGATGAGGCCACGATGGGGATTGGTTTTTCAACGCTCGACGGCGTAAGGCTGCTGACTTACGAGACTGATGATCCCGGTGAACGGATTAACGTAAAAAGAGGCGGTCGTTACAACACTACTTTGGAAATTGAATCCCTGCCCGTGCCGCCGGGTTACTATAATCTGGATATTGGCTCCCGTTCCGGGCCGATGCAGGGCGTTGATTACCTGCCTGGCTGCTTACAAATCGAAATCGCTCCCGGCAAGAAAACACAAGGGCATCAGGCCAAGGGTGGGGCCGGTGTCCGGCTGCCAAGTCATTGGAATTGGGAAAATGTAACTCTTTGATAAGGAAACAATATTCAACAGGAGCTTTGCCAATTTTTTCCACCGGATTATTTATGATTAAATCGCTCTTCAAAAAAGGATTCAATACGCTGGGTTATGATGTTCGCCGCAGCGATATGCTGCCCAACCCCGAACCAAAATATGGTGCCGACCTTTGGAAGTTCGATCCGCTGTTTCAGGAACTCTGGGCGCAGGCCAGACAGTTCACCTTGCTGCCGGAATTGGATGCCTACACAATTTATCAGCTAATCACCCCGGCGGTGCGCTTGAAAGGTGACATCGCGGAAATCGGAGTCTATCGGGGAGGAACCGCGTCTATTCTTGGGCACTTTGCCGACGCGACCGGCAAGCAACTGCACCTCTTCGACACCTTTGCCGGAATGCCGGAAACCGATTCGGTCAAGGACTGGCACAAAAAAGGCGACTTTAGCGACACCTCGCTGGATCAGGTAAGGCGCAATTTATCCTCGGTTCGCAATGTCAATTTTTACCCGGGGTTTTTCCCCGCAACCGCCGGCCCGGTCAAGGACGCCATTTTTTGCTTTGTTCATGTTGACGTGGACATCTACCAGTCGGTCAAAGATTGCTGCGACTTCTATTATCCGAAATTGCAGGCGGGCGGGGTCATGTTATTCGATGACTATGGCAAGTTCACCTGTCCGGGCGCGTTGAAGGCGGTGGACGAATTTTTCGCCGACAAGCCGGAAAAGCGCTTCTACCTTCCTTCCGGTCCAAGCTTTGTAATCAAGCAACCGTGTTCATCTGCCGGCCAGGAGAAAAACCATTGACCAGAAAATACTTCAATCTTTACGCCGGCGTTCTTCTGCGCAAACCGCGCGTGGCCATTGGCACGCTCGTTCACCGGGTCGGCGTCCACGCCACCAGAAAATTACGGCGGCGACCGGTGATTCTTTTTGAGCGGCATGGCGGAATCGGCGACATCATCTGCACCTTTCCGGCGGTGCTGGAACTTCGGAAACGCCACCCCGACGCCGTTTTCGTCTATAGCGTATGGAAATCATTCAAGAGCATCGTGGAGATGGGACGGGTTGCGGATCGCGTCGTGGAAAAAGACTGGTCAACCGAAATGCCCAAGGTCGTTTACCAAGATTACGATACTTGTTACCAGCCTTGGTTGGAAGACGAGCGTCCTTTGGGAGGAGAATATAGGCACTTGGTTGATGACTTCGCACAAACCCTCAACATCACTCTGGCATCCCGGCAACCTCGCCTATATTTGCCCGCAATCATTTCCGGCTTGGTTGGGAAAAGATTTATCCCCCTCCGCAAACGGGCAAAATATATTTTTGGCATCCACGTCGGCCCTTCCTGGCAGGTCAGAGAATGGTCGGTGGCAGGCTGGACTAGGTTGGTGGCCATGCTGCGCGAAAAATATGACTGTATCATAATCCAACTTGGCTCGGATTTAGATACGACCAAGGGGTTTGTTAGAACGCCGCGAATTCCCGACACGGAAGACTGGGTCGGAAAACTAAGCTTGGAAGAAAGCGTGGCGGCGCTGGAACAGCTTCAAATTTTCATGGGAATTGATTCCGGCCTCTTGCACGCCGCCGGCGCGGTCGGCACACCAGTGGTCGGATTCTTCGGCCCAATCAATCCAAAATTGCGGCTGCCGCCTGAAACGCCGTCCCTTGCCGTCACCTCACAAGTTCCCTGCCTTGGTTGTCACCATCGCCTGCCCCGGCTGCATTGGCAGGAAGGTTGCCCTCATGACATCCGGTGCATGTCCGAGCTGACCGCAGATGAAGCCTTGGTCGCCTGCGAAAAACTTTTGAACAACCGGCTCACAAAAAACTAAATGCGATTTGTCTTCACCTCAACGATGGGAGGTGCGCCGTGGGGCGGCAGCGAGGAACTCTGGAGCCAGGCGGCCCTGCGATTGCATCAGCAAGGGCATGAAGTTTCAGCTTCCATCATCTGGTGGCCACAACTCTCACCCAAAGTATTGCGGCTGGCGGAACAGGGAATTGACATTTTCACCCAACCGCCATCGCCCAACGGGCTGCCCGCCAGAGTTTGGCGGACGATCAAAAACAATCTAGGAGTTGTCCGCCCAGACACCGCATGGCTGCATCGCAAAAAACCGGAGCTGGTGGTCATTTCACAGGGCTACATTCTGGACGGCTTGGACTGGATGAACCGCTGCCGAGAATTCAATTTGCCGTATGCCCCGATCATCAATTGCAATTCGGAAATATGGTGGCCGGAGAGCAAGGCCGGTGACGATCTGGCTCGGGCTTATCGCGGTGCCAGACATATTTTCTGCGTATCGCGCCACAATCTGGAACTGTTGGAATTTCAGATCGGCGAACCATTGCCAAACGCCGAGGTGATTTGGAACCCATTTAATGTGCCCGACGGGCAGCCGCCAGCCTGGCCGGACAAAAATGGAACTTGGAAACTGGCCTGCGTTGCCCGGCTAGATCCGGCAGCAAAGGGTCACGATCTGTTGCTTCGCGTCTTATCACAACCGAAATGGCGCGAACAGCCGTTGGAACTCAATATTTTTGGCGGCGGGCCAGGCGAACAAAGCCTGAAAAAAATGGCCGCCCGGCTGCAACTGAAGAATGTTCATTTTCGCGGCCATGTGGCGGACATAAAAAAAATCTGGGTGGAAAATCATTTACTCATCCTGCCTTCGCGTTACGAGGGACTTCCGCTGGCGCTGGTGGAGGCAATGTGCTGTGCGCGCCCGGCATTGGTCACGGATGTTGGCGGCAATGCAGAAATGTGTGTGGATGGAGAGACGGGCTTTGTGGCCGCCGCACCGGCAGCAGGACTGATTGCGCAGACCTTGGAACGGGCATGGCATCACCGCCATGAATGGGAAATTATGGGCAAGGCCGCCCGCTCGCGAGCGGAACTACTGATTCCAAAAGACCCGGTCGGAGACTTTTGCGGGCGATTGACCGGATTCACCACCAAGCATCATGCCTGATATTTCCGTCATCATTTGCACGCATAATCCACGGTCAGATTATTTGCAGCGCACCTTGGATGCACTCAAGGCGCAGACCCTGGCTCAGGAACAATGGGAACTGCTGCTCATTGATAATGCTTCTGAAAAGGCCCTGGCGACGGCGTGGGATTTATCGTGGCATCTGCATGCACGTCATGTTTACGAACGCGAACTTGGCCTTACTCCGGCACGGCTGCGAGGCATCCGCGAATCAACGGGCGATCTATTGGTTTTCGTGGATGATGACAATGTATTGGCCAGCGGTTATTTATCGGCGGCGGCGGAACTTTTCGCCAGCCGGACCGATTTGGGGGTGGCCAGCGGCCGCCTTCTGCCGGAATATGAAACTCCGCCGCCAGGCTGGTTCCGGCCGTATGAAAGCTGGATCGCCGTCCGGCGCTTTCAGCAAAGCCGCTGGTCAAACTTTTTTGACCCGCGCGCCGAACCTTGCGGTGCCGGCATGTGCCTCCGAAGACCCATCGCCATAAATTATGCGAAGAAATCCATGGCTAACTCTCGGCAACAGATTTTGGGCCGGAGAGGAACCAGCCTGTTAAGCGGCGAGGATGTGGCCATTACCAAGGTGGCGATTGACCTGGGTTATTCCATGGGACAGTTCACCGGACTTAACGCCATCCATCTTATCCCCAGCCGCCGGGTTGCTGAAAAATATCTTTTCGATCTCTATCGCAACCTTCAGGCGTCCGGTAAACTTATGGGCTGGCTGGACAACCCAGATCATCAGCCCGCACATTTTCCGGACGGGCGGGTTTTATTGAAGACGTTGTTTCGCTTCTTGAAGGGGGGCAATATTGATCGACGTCTGGTCGTTGAAGAATTCCGCGCCACCCGCCTCGCGCGTCAGGTCATTAAAGAAGCCGCTGCCAATCAGGCCGCAACCGGAACGGGCGCCTTGAAGCAGGCGTGAATATGCCAAATATCTTTTGCACATTGGCCATCGGCGAAAATTACGCCAACCTCGCCGCCTTCCTGATTGCGGATCTGGAAGTTTACAGGGTTCCGAGCGTGGTGGTTACCGACACGCCCGGAGTTTTCAAACAGTTCTCCCACGTCAACATTGTTGAACACCATCCCCGGCATTTTTCCTACCACGACAAACGGCTCGCGCTCAAGGAAGCATTGAAACTGGGCAATACCGCCATCTTTGTTGATGCGGACACGGCCATCTGGTTTGGTGCAGACCGGCGGGTGGTGCGGCAGGCTTTGACCTATGAATTTTCACCCGGCGTCCATGCTTCACGTCTGTTTCCGGCCGGACACTATGAGTATCCAAACATTGAACTCAAGGCCATGCAGTGGGGGCTAAAATTCGACCGCAATGTAATCACTTATTGGGAAGGACTGTTCGCTTTGTCAAATGACCAGCACATGGAAACTTTTTTCGTCCATTGGGATCGCTTTGCGGAAGAAGCCAACCAGCGTGGTTACAACGGTGCCGGCGAAGGCACCTGTTTTGGAATTGCCGCCGAAGCCGCCGGACTAACCCGGCACTATACGACCCAAATGACCCAGAGCATGCTGCCCTACATATTCTGGCATACCCGGCTTGCCTATGACCGGCGCAAGGCATTTCACTTCAAGTATGGGATCAAGGAAATTTTCAAGGGCAACCTGAACCTCCACCAACATTGCTGGGCCGTCTGATGTGCCTCCGGAGAAATCATGTTGCTACTCTACGATAAAATTGGCTGGTTCGGGTCGCATACCGGTTACGAGCAATTGACAAGCTTCATCACCAACCGCTGCAAATGTTCCGTCATCAGCCCGCGCCGGGGGCCGATGGCGCGGTATCTGGGCAGCACGTATGCGCGAATGCATGGCCGCATGGGCCGAGGTGCGATTGACTTTAGCGAACTGGAATTCCGCCTGGGCCGGCAACTGGGCCGGCATGACCGAAGCCACATTCTCTATCTGGAACATCATCTTAATTTGTTGAGGAGCTGGCCCAAGGCGCCCCCCAATTTAATGGGCACCATTCATCTGCCGGCAGCGGACTGGAAGCCAGAGCGACTCGCCTTGTTATCGCGGCTGTCGTCGGCAATGGTGCTTTATCAGAAAGACATTTCTTATTTTGAAAATCATGTCGGCAAGGGCCGGGTCAAGTTCATCCATCATGGCGCGGACACGGGGTTTTTCAAACCCGACCCCGCCAAACTGCAAATGCCACCGCGAATCCTTTACAGCGGAGTTTATTTGCGAAACGAGCCGATGTTGGTTCAGGTCATAAAACGTCTGGCGGAAAAAGTGTCGGCGCTGCGTTTTGACCTGCTCGTGCCACAACATCATCGGAACAGCCCGGCGCTGGCTCCACTGCTGCAACATCCGGCGGTGACATGGCATGCCGGCCTGAATGACGAGGAACTTCGCGCGTTGTATCAGCGCTCATATCTGATGCTTTTGCCGATGAACAACAGCGGTGCCAACACAGCCGTGGTCGAAGCGCTCGCGAGCGGGCTGCCGATTGTGACCACCGATGTGGGCGGGATCAGGGATTACGGCGGCGGAACCGTCTTCCCCGTCATTGCCAACAATGACGAAGCAGGAATGATTGCGCTGGTTGAAAAATATGTTTCAGAACCGGCGTGGCACCATGAAACGGCCAAACGATGCCGCCAGTTTGCAGAGGCGACTCTGGCCTGGCCGCTGGTCGCAGAAAAACACCTTCGGGCTTATCAGGAATTGTCCGCATGAATTCAGCCATCTGCACAATGTTTGAGGGCGACTACCATTACGGCGTCGCCGCCTTCGTCAATTCACTTCACGCGCACGGTTTTCGCGGAACGGTTTGGGCCGGTTATCGCGGTCAACTGCCGCCGTGGGCCAGACCGGTCATTTCGGAAGGCAGCACGAGCCGCTATCAAGTCGCCAACGGATTGGACATTCGCTTCCTTCCGCTCACCACGGAAAGTCATCTGACCAACTTCAAGCCCGACTTCATGCTCAACATCTGGGAAAACCATTGCCCATCGGCTGAAGCGCTCTTTTATTTTGATCCTGACATCGTGATTCGCTGCCAGTGGTCATATTTTGAAGCTTGGGCCAAGTTCGGAATCGCCTTGTGTGAAGATATCAATTCGCCGTTGTCACAAACCCATCCGCTGCGCTTTCAATGGAACGAAATTTATTCACAGCACGGCCATCCGCTGCGGTTCACCTCGAACCAATATATCAACGGCGGTTTCCAAGGCATTGCCCGGCCTTACAAGGAATTCCTAAATGAGTGGTGCCTGGCGCAGCAGATTATGAGCAAGGAAATCGGCAGCCTGAGCCAGATCACCGCACACATTGGCGGACGGGCACATCCGTTTTCCAAAACCGACCAGGATGCCTTGAACGTGGCGCTGGCCATGACCCGGCAGCCCTTGAGCATCATCGGCAAGGAAGGGATGGACATTGAGAGCGGCGGCTTCACCATGTCGCACGCCATCGGGCATCTCAAGCCGTGGAACACCAGCTTTCTTTCCGAGGCGCTTCGCGGACATCCGCCTTCCATGGCCTGCAAGAGCTATTTTTCGTATGTGCAATCACCCATCGGCGCATACTCCGCGTCAAAACTAAAACGGGCCAGGCTAAGCTTGAAACTCGCCAGCGCCCTCGGTCGTTTTTATCGCGGTGCCTAGGATTATCCGCATGAATTTTGCTTTTGTGTGCCATCTTGATCCGGAGCTGGTGACCACCTGGTCCGGAACGCCGCTTTCCATCGTCAAGGCTTTAAGGATGCTTGGCCATTCAGTGACCGTAGTATGCCCCAAGGATTCCCTATGGCATCTTGAGGCACGCATCAAGGGGCGCATTTACAAACATTTTGCTGGCAAGGTCTATCATGCAGGACGCAGCCCGAGTCTCCTGCGGCAACGCGCCAGGGCCTTTAACAAACAATTGCAGGAACTTTCCAGCATCGATTACATCCTGACAATATTTCCCGTGGATGCGGCGTATTTGAAAACAGAAAAACCCATCGCGGTCATCCACGATGCCACCTGGTTCCAACTGCTCGATTTTTATCCCGGGCTGGAGCGAAGCAAACTGGCGAACGAATCCGTTGCCGATGGTTATGCCATGGATCTGGCGGCCCTGCGCAAATGCAAGAAGGCTGTTTACTTTTCGACTTGGGCCAGCACCAGCGCCATCCGCGACATGCACTGCGAGCAACACAAGGTTCGCACCATCGCCCCCGGCGCCAACCTGACGGTTCGCCCGGCCAGATCCCAGGCCTTGCAACACTTGAAAACCCGGTCCAAAGACCGCTGCCAACTGCTCTTCATCGGTCAGGAATGGGAGCGCAAAGGAGCCGGCAAGGCTGTGACCATTGCCAAATGCCTCAACGAAATGGGCACGCCGACGGAGCTTAATATTGTCGGTTGCCCGGCACCGGAAAACGAAGTCATGCCGGAGTTTGTGCGCATCCACGGATTTCTGAACAAGAACTCCGCGCAGGACCGGCAGACCATTGAACGTTTGTTTGCCTCAAGCCATTTTTTTGTGCTGCCGACGACCGCAGACTGCACGCCCATTGTCCTATGCGAAGCAGCCTTCTATGGTCTGCCCAGCCTTTCGCACGACGTGGGCGGTGTGGCGACCATCGTCCAGTCTGGCAAGACCGGGCAATTGTTCAGCCTGACTTCAAGTCCGCAAGAATGGGCGCAGTGGCTGCGCGATATTTATGCCGATGCCAAAACCTACTCGGGATTCGCCGAGCGATCAATCGAAGACGCCCATGCCCGCCTGAATTGGGAGTCGTTTGGCCGGGAGCTGGTGAATTTTCTCCGTTCATGACACGGTTCCTTGGCAGGGTTGTTTGAACGAATTAAAAACAATGCGTGTTATCCATGTAGCTGAAAGCGTGATTGGCATGACCGGCGGTATGTCGCGGGTGGCGTGGCATTGGCGGGCGGCTTTTGAAAAGCGCGGCCATGAATTCCACCATCTGGGCGCACAAGAAGTTGGTTCCGTCTCCCACGTCCGATATTTTCCCAGAGCCGCCTGGCGATGCTACCGCCAGCAGGCCAAAGCGGCAGATATCGTTTTGGTTCATGAGCCAACCGCCGGCCAGTTTGTGGGGCGGGGTCTGAAAACCGTATTGGTCAGCCACGGACTGGAACGCCGCGCCTGGCAAATCCAAAATTACGGCGGCAGCCCGGATTTTCCAAAGGCGGCGCTGAAAACCCGCCTGTTTTTCCCGCTCTGGCGCCTGCGCGGCTGTGATGCCGGCCTGCGCAAGGCCGACGGGGCGCTGCTGAACAATCTGGACGATCAGGCCTTTGCCGAAACCTATTATGGCCGCCGGTCGGACAGCATCTGTGTGTTCCGGAACGGCGTAAATCTGGCACCGGTCTGGCCGCCGCTGGCGCCGGAAAATGCCGGCAGCATTTTGTTCATCGGAACGTGGGTGGCGCGCAAGGGAATTAAGACCATGGCGCGGTCGGCAAAACTCCTCCAAGAGCGCGGTGTGAAATTAAAATGGGTTCTCGCCGGCACCGGCCTGTCAAAGGAACAGGTGCTTGCCACCTGGCCGGAATGCCTTCATGGCTGCACCGAGATCATCCCGCAATTTACCGGGGAGGAGGAAGCGGGGCTGTATCATCGCTGCAACCTTTTTGTCCTGCCAAGTTTTTTTGAGGGCCAGCCTCTGGCACTGTTGCAAGCCATGGCCTATGGGCGCTGCTGTATCACCACCAACATCTGCGGGCAGAAGGATGTTGTCCGCCAGCGGTCAGGCGGCCTGCTGTTTGAACCGGGGGATGCGCCGGTCCTCGCGAAGCTCATCGAGGAATCCGCCGCCAATCTGCCGCTCCAGATTGAGCTTGGGAAAAATGCGCGGCGGGCGGTGGAAGCCCAGGACTGGACCAGTGCCGCGAACAAAGTCGTTGATTTCGTTGAGCGTGTTCACGCCACGAAAACCCAGACCGAAGTTGATTTCAAAAATCAGTTGCCGTGAAAATTGCCTTCATAACCAGCAGCCTTGAACCCGGACAGGACGGCGTGGGCGATTACTCCCGCCGCCTGGCTGCGGAATGTATCCGGCAAGGTCATCCCAGCGTGATTGTAAGCCTGAACGACGCCAACGTGTCAGAAGCCAAAATGGAATCGCAGGTTTTTGAAGGCCTGTCCATATCGGTGTTGCGCCTGCCCGGCACGGTGCCTTGGAATATCCGCACAAAATTGGCCCGCGAATGGCTGGATGCCTTCAATCCGAGTTGGTTGAGCCTGCAGTTTGTCGCCTTTGGTTTTCATCGCAAGGGGCTTTGTTTTGGGCTGGGAAAACGGCTCGCCGCAATGAACAGCAAGGCCTCATGGCACATCATGTTTCACGAGCTTTGGCTGGGTCTCGGCGAAAATGCGCCGTTCAAGCACCGAGTCTGGGGCCTGCTCCAGCGGTCAATCATCCGCGACATTTTGCGCCGACTGCGGCCACTGATTGTGCATACCCAGGCTGAACCATACCGGCAAGTGTTAAGCCGGGAAAATATCACCGCCACCATTTTACCGTTGTTCAGCAATGTTCCTTTTATCCAAGGCGATGGCTGGGGCTTGCTCGAACCATTGGCGAGCATAGTGCTTGGCCGGCGTGCCGACCGGACGAAACTGTATCTCGCGGGAATTTTTGGAGCGGTGCATTCCGAATGGAGCGCGGAACAGGCCGTCAATATTTTAACCCCATTGATGCAGCGTTTTCAAAAACGGCTGGTGTTGGTTTTGATTGGCAGAAACAACCTGACAGCCGAAGCCATCACCCGACTGCAGCTGGCCCTGCACAAACAGGCGGACATCATCGTTGCCGGCGAGCGAAACAGCCTGGAAATTTCCAAAATTCTCCAGGCACTTGATTTGGGGCTGGCGACCACGCCCCGTCAGGTAATTCAAAAAAGCGGCTCGGCGGCGGCGCTATTGGAACATGGCCTGCCGGTTTTAATAACCCGTGATGACTGGCGTTTGCGCGAAGCCGGCGCGCAACGTGCCGAAGCCTCCACCCGTCTGCTTTACCCGGAGCAGTTTGTCACGCTGAAGACTTTGCCGGGGCGCGACCTCGGGGCGCTGGAAAATAACAGCGCGCGCAAA
Organism: Limisphaerales bacterium; assembly: GCA_003151855.1. GTDB lineage: Bacteria > Verrucomicrobiota > Verrucomicrobiia > Limisphaerales > UBA11358 > UBA11358. The sequence continues at coordinate 21,768 of PLYV01000194.1, forward strand.
GTTGCCAGCCGATTGCTAACGTCCATGGATTTATCCTTGTCCAACCCCAAGCCTACACCTTTAACTGACAATTAAAACAACGTATGCTCTATCAAAAACTAAACAAGCCGGAGTATTGGTTCCGCCCGGGCCAGATTTTTCAGAAGCTTGGATATGTTTGCGGTCGGTATGACTCAATGAACACGGTCAAACTTCGCTTGCCTTGGGGAACCATGTTGCAGGTCAACCCGCATGAAACGATCGGGAAAAATCTGGCGGTCTTGGGCGTGTATGAACTGGCGGTTTCTGAACTGCTCTGGCGGCTTACAGAGCCGGGTGAATGGTGCCTGGATATTGGCGCCAACATTGGTTACATGACCAGTCTGCTGGCCGCCAAAACGCAGGCGGGGGGAAAGGTATTTAGCTTTGAACCGCATCCGGTTATTTTTGAACGGCTTCAAAACAACGTCCAAGCCATGGCCAACGGCTCGTCGGCTCCGGTTCAAGTTTATCCCATCGCCTTGGGTGCGACGGCAGGGAAAACCAATCTGGTCGAGCCTGAAGGCTTCGACAGCAACGAAGGCAACGCCAAGCTGACAGACAATCTACCGACCGCAAACAATTCCTATCAGATAGACATCACCCGGCTAGACTCGGTGTTCTCGAAAAATGAACGGTTCGGCGTGGCCAAAGTGGACGTGGAAGGGTGGGAACTGTCCGTCTTTCAGGGAGCGGAACAATTGCTTGCCAACAAACGGATCCGGGACATCGTGTTTGAAGATTTCGCGGCATTCCCTTCCGACACCGTCAAGTTTCTTCAAGGCAAAGGCTACACCATTTTTCAAGTGGCCAAGAAAATCATGGGGCCGCACATCGTCCCGCCAACGCAGCCGGATGCCAGGGACTTGTTGTTGCCCTACGAACCGGTCAATTATCTGGCGACCATTGATCCGCAACGCGCAATAAAGATATTGCAACCGCGTGGCTGGTTTTGTTTGCAAGCCAAAACGACCCCGGCTTGAACGCAAGCCGGGGCCGGCAGCTAAAATTGCGGCGCAAGCCATTGTCAGGCGGCCAATAAATTTCGCTTAATCCCAGTCAGGCTGATCTGACCCTCACCGCGCTTGAAATTATTAATCATCAGTCCCAGCCATGGTCTCTATGGCGGAATCGAGGCCTTCGTCATCGCCCTGGCTTCGGTCGTGGAAACGTGGCCGGAGTTTGAACTGCAGGTGTGTTTCAAGCTGGTGGGAAAACGGCCGCTGAAAAACGATTTGAGAAGTGCCGCTGCAATTTTAAACTGCCCCGTCCACTATCTTCCCAGCGGCGATTTCAAGCTGATAAAATTAATCCGTTGGGCGGACCTGGTGCACGGCCAGAATGCATCGCCAGATTTTGTCTTTCTGGCTTGGCTGCTGCGCAAAAAACTCGTGTTGACGATTCACAACTGGCGTCAGCGCAAAATGAATCTCCATTCGATCCTGTGGAAAATTGGCGCGCGGCTGGCGCAGCGGCGCTGGTATAACTCGCGGTTTGTCTGGAACACCTGGGAGCCGGATCGAAAATTGGCAGGCAGCGATTGCGTGCCTACGGTCTGCCGTTTTCCCGAAAGCTGGTGCGCGCCGGCCGAACGCAGAGGTTTTCTTTTCATCGGGCGGTGGATTGAGAACAAGGGGATTGAGGATTTGATCACGGCTTACTCACACTCAAAACTGGATTCCGCGCAATGGCCGCTGGTTCTGGTCGGTGACGGCCCATTGAGACCAAAAATTGAACAATTGATTGGAGATTTTGACGTCAAAGGTGTGGAGATGCCCGGCTTCATTGACGACCACAACAAGGCCGGGCGGCTGGCCTCGGCGCGCTGGCTGGTGGCGCCCGCGCGCACCCGCGAAGACCTGGGACTGACACCGATTGAAGCCCGCAGCGTGGGCGTGCCGGTCATCGTGACGCGGGATGGCGGCCTGCCGGAAGCGGGCGGCGACGCGGCGCTGATTGTTGAACCCGGCAACTTGGAAGAATTGACCGCCGCCTTGAAGCAGGCGGCAACCATGGAAGAACGGGAATATTGCGAACGCGCCGAGCGCGGCCGGGAAACACTGAAAAGTTATTTACGCCCGATGGAATTCTATCGTGATTCCTACACCGCAGTCTGCCCAGGCAAAACCAAATAAGATGTCCGGCCTACTTTTATCCCACCCGACCGGCAATGCCAATGTGCGGGCCGCACTGATTGGCCTGCTGGAAGCGGGGCTGCTGGGCGAATTTCATACCACCATTGCCGCCTATCCCGGCAATGTCTGGAATTTTCTGGGCAAGGAATTTAAGCGCCGCAGCTTTGATGCAAGGCTGCGACCACTTACGGTTCAACATCCGCTGCGGGAACTGGGCCGGATGCTGGCGAACCGCCTCAAGCTGCACCAGCTTGTCCGCCATGAAACGGGGAAATTTTCCACCGATGAAATTTACCAGGCCCAAGACCGGGCCACCGCACGCCGGTTGCGAAAATTTCCCCAGTCATTCAGCGGCGCCTATACCTACGAAGATGGCGCGTTGGAAACCCTGACGGCGGCGCGCGAATTAAACCTCCGGCGCATTTACGAACTGCCCATCGCCTACTGGCAAACCTTGCGGCAACTGCTGGCAGAAGAAGCCGTGCGGCGGCCAAACTGGAAGGCAACCTTGGGTGGCGGTGTCAGCGATTCTGAAACCAAACTGCATCGCAAAACCAAGGAGCTTGAATTGTCGGAACTGATCATCTGCCCAAGCCAGTTTGTTGCCAGATCAATTCCTCAAGAGCTGCGAACCAATAAAAAAATAATCGTCGCCCCCTTTGGTTCGCCGCCAAATTCGCCGCCCAGGCTGGCGGCTCCGGCCACCGATGGAAAATTGCGCGTGCTGTTTGCAGGATCCATGGGACAGCGCAAGGGTCTGGGTGATTTGTTTGCCGCGATGCGTTTGCTGAACCGGAGCGATGTGGAACTGGTGGTCATGGGAACGCCCCAGGCACCGATGGAATTTTACCGCTCAGAATTTGCCGGATTTGTTCACGAACCCGGCCGCCCTCATGCCGGCGTGCTGGAACTGATGCGCCGTTGCGATGTGTTTTGCCTGCCATCCATCGTCGAGGGCCGGGCACTGGTCATGCAGGAAGCCATGAGCCAGGGCCTGCCGCTCATCATCACCCCGAACACCGGGGGCGAAGACCTGATTGATGAAGGCATTACCGGATTTCTGGTTCCAATCCGCCGCGCCGATTTGTTGGCTGAAAAAATCACATGGTTTGCAGAGCATCGGCCGGCGCTCCCCGAAATGTCACAAGCGGCGCAAACCAAAGCCGGCCAGCTTACCTGGGCGATGTATGGTCAGACCATCGCCGGCGCAATCCAGAATTTTGGTCAATCATGAGGACAAAGACCATCACGGCGGAAGGGTTGGCGGATGCCCCGATGAAGAAACGCCCGCAGGCCGCCTCAACCTGGGGCACGGCTCAAGACCAGACGCGCCTGATCCGCAACCTGATCTGGCTCTATATTTTTCTCTGGCTGATTGAAGGCGGTTTACGTCGATGGTTTCTGCCCGGGCTGGCCTCGCCATTGTTGTTGATTCGCGATCCGCTCGTTATTGCCATCTACTTTCTCGCCGCTTCCAAAAACTTGTTTCCGGCGAATGGCTTTATCACTGCGGGCGCCATTCTGGCGGCGGTGACATTTCTCAATGCACTGGTGCTGGGGCATGGCAATTTCCTTGTTGCACTGTATGGCGTGCGTTGCGATTTCCTGCACATCCCGCTCATCTTTGTCATGGGCAAAGTTTTGCGGCAAAAAGATCTCATTGCGCTGGCCAAGCTGGCGGTGTGGGTTTCAATCCCCTACACCATCCTGCTGGTGGCCCAATTTTACCAACCGCAGGACGCATGGGTGAACCGCGGTGTCGGCGGCAGCTTGGAAGGAGCCGGCTTTGACGGAGCAAATGGCCGCTTTCGGCCGCCGGGAACCTTCAGTTTCATCACTGGCCCGTCGCAGTTGTATCCATTGTTCACGGCCTGCTGGTTTGCCTTGTTGCTCGCGCGCAAGCTTCCGGTCTGGACGATGTGCGCCTCCGGCGGTGCCATTCTGGTGGCCATTCCAGTGTCGGTCAGCCGGTTGTTTTTCCTGAGCGTGGCGATTGTGGCGGCAACTGGCGTCGGCGCCTTGCTGGCCGGCGGGCGATTTTCCATCAAGCTGGTCATGCAGTTTGTTTTGGTGGCGGCCGTTCTTTACCTGCTAGCCGGGCGCTTGATGGTGTTCCAGGACGGAATGGAGGCGTTTGGCGCACGCTGGGAAGCGGCCACAACTGACAATGGCGGATTCAAGGGAGCCATCTTTGACCGTGTGATCGAAGGTTTGTTTGGGTCTTTTCAGGATGTAAAATATTCCGGCCTCGGCACCGGCTTCTCGACCAATGTCGGGCAAAAATCTTTGACGTCGGAACTTGGATTTGGTGCCTCCGAAGGTGAATGGGGACGGCTGCTTTATGACAACGGATTTATTTTGGGAAGCCTGCTCGTCTGCTACCGAACCGCCTTGGCCGTTTCAATCGCAATGGTTTCTTTCCGGGCTTGGCGACACCGATCCACCTTGAGCTTGCTCTTCGCCGCCGCCAGCTTCCTGCTCTTGCTCAATGGCCAGTGGGGACAAACCTCCACATTGGGTTCCGCGACAATTGGTGGCGGGCTGACGCTGGCCGCTGCCGCCAATCTCCGGTCGGAAGATGGAAAAAAACGCGCGCGCCTGGTTTCAAAGAAATCCAGCCCTGCCAATGCCACCGCCTAGCAATATTTTAATCTACCGCCTCGGCAGCCTCGGCGACACGGTCATCGCCCTGCCCTGTTTTCATCTGATCCGGAAAAAGTTTCCGCACAGCAAGATCATCATTTTGACGAACCAGCCCGTGTCGGGAAAGGCGGCGGCGGCGATGGCCGTTTTGGAGAACAGCGGGTTGTGCGACGAGGCCATCAGCTATCCCGTCGGAATGCGAAACCTGGGCGAGCTGGCCGCGCTCCGGAAAAAACTGCGGCGAGTCCGACCTGCGGTGCTGATCAATCTGGCCGCCGCCCGCGGCCGGTTCAAAAGCCTGCGCGACCACCTGTTTTTCCGTTCGTGCGGAATCAAAAACATCGTTGGCACGCCGTTCCGGAAAAAAGATTTGCAGCTTCAGCAAACAGCGGATGGCAGTTTCGAAGCGGAATCCCAAAGGCTGGCTTCCCGGCTGGCTTCGCTGGGATCCGTCAATCTGGCCGACCGCAGCCTTTGGGACTTGAAACTTTCCCCGGCCGAGCGGAAGCAGGCGCTGGCACTGTTGCCGGCTGGCAGAAATGATTTCATTGCGGTGAGCATTGGCACCAAGCTTCCGGCGAACGACTGGGGCACGGCAAATTTTGAAAGGCTGCTTGCCCTGCTTTCCCGGGAACTGCCGGACGCCACGCTGGTTCTGCTTGGAGCGCTGGACGAATGGGAGCGGAGCGAAAAACTGGGGCGTGCCTGGGCATCTGCCTATGTCAATCTTTGCGGGAAAACTTCGCCACGTGTTTCGGCGGCGGTGCTGGAGCACTGCCGCCTGTTCATCGGCCATGATTCCGGTCCAATGCATCTGGCCGGCGCGGCGGGCGTGCCAACGCTGGGACTTTTTTCATGGTTCAATCCGCCGGGCCAGTGGTTTCCGGGGCACCGGAGCTGGCGGACGATCAAGGTGCTTAACCCGGCGCTGCCCGAGGGCGGATGGAAACCTGAATTGAGGTTGAAACAAAGCGCCACGGAAGGAATCTGGCTGCTGAAACCGGAAGATGTTTTCAGGTCGGCCATGGAATTATTGCAGGCCAACTCAAAAACAACCGCATGAAACTGCTTCACGTCATCGGCAGCATGAACCCCAACACCGGCGGGCCGTGCCAAGGAGTCCGCAATCTGGCGATGCGCACCTTGGAAATGGGAAATACTGTGGATGTTGTTTGCCTAGACGATCCGCGCTCCGAATATTTGGCCAAAGATAATTTCCAAATCCACGCCTTGGGCAAAAGCCGCGGGCCCTGGGGCTACCATCCGGCGTTGCGACCATGGCTGAAAAAGAATTTGGCGCACTTTGACGCCATAATTCTAAATGGCCTATGGCAATATCAAGGCTATGTCTTATCAAAGTTGGCGCAGCATCCCAAAATGCCCCCCTATTTTATATACGCTCACGGAATGTTGGATCCTTGGTTTCAAAATACGCCCGAACGCCGCCTGAAATCCATTCGCAACCGGTTCTATTGGATGCTGGTTGAACAACATGTAGTCTGCCATGCGGCAGCGGTATTATTTACCTGCGCCGAGGAAATGCGGTTGGCCAGCGAAACTTTTCGTCCCTATCGTCCCAAACGTCAGATAAACGTGGGTTACGGCATCACTAAACCTCCCGAATACAATTCAAGGATGGCAGATGTCTTCGCGCAGAAATGTCCAGACCTGAAAGGCCGGCCTTATTTTCTATTTCTGGGACGCATTCATCCAAAAAAAGGCGTGGATTTGTTAATCAAAGCCTACTCTGCCCTGTGCCGCTTAAATAACAATCCGCAGCTGCCAAAGCTGGTTATTGCGGGTCCGGGTTTGGAAACCGACTATGGCCAAGCCATGCAGAAGTTGGCCGTTGAAATTTGCCCGCCTCAATCAGTTTTTTGGCCGGGCATGCTGGCCGGCGATGCCAAATGGGGGGCTTTATACAACTGCGAGGTGTTTGTCTTACCGAGCCATCAGGAAAATTTCGGAATTGCGGTGGTCGAAACTCTTTCTTGTGGTCGCCCAGTGTTGATTTCAGACCAGGTCAATATCTGGCGCGAAATTAAAGACTCTGGCGCGGCGCTGGTGCAAGCCAACTCCGTGGCAGGAACTACCAGGCTGCTTTTCGATTGGATGAGCCTCCCAGCTGAAGCCAAGCTGAATATGACCGCAAAGGCAAAACCTTGTTTTCAGGATTATTTCAGCAATGAAAGCGCCTGCCGCAAATTGCTGGCCGCCATCGGATGAATACAGCAAAGGAAAATCAGCCCCGCTTTCAGCACATTTTGGGCATCCGTTTTTTTGTCGGTGAGGCGGCGCAGGCCGTGCAGATCGGCCTGCAAGGCGGCTTGGTGGTGGTGCCGGCGGCACCGGCGCTGGTGGAGCTGCAGACCAATGAACATTATCGCGAAGCCGTCTTCAACTCGGATCTGGCCATCACGGACAGCGCATTCATGGTGTTGCTGTGGCGGGCGCTGTCGGGGAAAAAGGTTCCGCGCGTGTCCGGCCTGCAGTATCTCAAGCTGCTGGTAGACATGAAGGCATTGCAGCCGCGCGAATCGGTGCTGTGGATCATGCCCAACGCAACCGCACGTGACCAGAACCTGACGTGGCTGCGATCCAAAGGCCACGATTTCACCGACCGCGACTGCTATCTGGCTCCACACTATGGCAGTGGACGCATCGTGGATGATGTCCTTGTAGCAATGACGCTCAAACGCAGGCCGAGACACATCGTCATCTGCCTGGGCGGCGGCACACAGGAAAGGGTCGGCCTGATGCTGAAGCGCGCGTGCGAATTCCGGCCCAGCATCCACTGCATCGGCGCAGCCATCGGTTTCCTGACGGGCAACCAGGTTCAGATTCCGCCGTGGGCCGACCGGTATTATCTCGGCTGGCTGTTCCGCTGTTTGTCCGAACCGAAAAAATTTGTGCCACGCTACTGGAATGCCTGCCGGTTGGTGCCGATGATGATCCGCTGCCGGGAAAATCCGCCAGAATTAAGGCCCCCGTAGTCTCTGGCACAAAATGCCGGTGAAAACAACTTCCTAAAATTTAAACACATAAAATTATGGGTCTTTTCAGTGCACATTCCCCCGGCAGCGACGATCCGCTGCTGCGTCCGGTTTTCAAATGGCAGGCGCGGACCCGACGGCTCGTCTGGATACTGACCTGGATGCTTCTTTTCCGGCCAACCCCGCCGCCTCTGCACAACTGGCGGTGCTTCCTGCTCCGGCTCTTCGGCGCGAAGCTTGGAAAAATAAACTTCGTCTATCCGAGCGCGAAGGTTTGGGCACCCTGGCTGCTGGAAACCGGCGACCTGGTCACGCTGGGGCGCGGCGCCGAAATTTACAATCCCGGCGGAGCGGTGCTCGGCCACCGCACCATCATTTCACAGGACGCCTATCTCTGCGGCGCGACCCATGACTATCAGACGCCGGAGTTCACCTATGTCACCAAGCCGATTCGCACCGAGCCGCAGGTGTGGATCTGCGCACGGGCCATCGTGCTGCCGGGCGTCCACTGCAAGGCAGGCAGCGTGCTGGGTGCCGGCTCGGTGGCCACCCGAAACATGGAAGAATGGACGGTTTATGCGGGTAACCCTGCCGTGGCCGTGCGGCAGCGGACGCGGTTCGAAATGCCCGGCCAAAAGCCCGGCAAGCCCAAAGAATAATGTCAAATGGAACATGCCTGCTGTAGATTGGCGCGGAAAAAGCTGCAACAAACGAATGAAAATTGGCGTGGCCAAAGCACAACTGGAAACCTACGACCTTTGCATTGTCGGCACGGGGCCGGCTGGCATTATCCTGGCTCTGGAATATCAGAGGCTTCAGCCAAGGCACCGCATCCTGCTGATCGAATACGGAACGAACCGGGCCACAGCCCGCAACCATCTGGACGATTCCATAAATATTCTGGAGCCCCAGAACCATCATTCTCCCTACGAATGCACCAACAAGGGGCTGGGTGGAAGCTCCGCCAGCTGGGGCGGGCGCTGTGTGATGTATGACGAGATTGATTTCCAGCCGAGGAAAATTTTGAACGGTGCCTGCACCTGGAATGCCGCGCTCTTCCACGAGGCCAAAAAATTCGCGGGCCAGGCGTCAGCGTATTTTGAATGCGGCGATGCCCGGTTCAACCTGGATGAAATCCCGACCTTCGCCGGCTCGCATATTGCGGAAGGGTTTCAGGGCGGCGAGGTGACGGATTCAAGCATTGAGCGCTACAGTCTGCCCACGCACTTCGGAAAACGCTATCGTGCCGAATTGGATTCGTCCCAGGCCATCCAACTGCTGACCGGCTGGGAGGCGTTCGCATTTGAAGTCATATCGGAAGCGGGAGTCATTTCCAAAATGGCCATCCGGAATTTTTCCCGGACGCGAACAGCAAAGGTCACCGCCCGAAAATTTGTGCTTGCGGCCGGGGCGCAGGAAACCACGCGGCTGCTGCTCAAGAACCCGCAGGTCTTTCAAAAGGCTGGCGGCCAGCCAGCCGCGCTTGGCAAATATTATCAGGGCCACATTTCCGGCAAAATCGCGAGCGTGTGTTTTCATGGCGACCCGCAAAAAACGGACCACGGCTTCCTGCTCACCCCCGAAGGCGTCTATCTTCGACGACGACTCCAATTGTCACCGGCAACCATGCTGGAAAACAACCTGCTCAACACGGCGCTCTGGCTGGACAACTCGCTCTATCTTGACCCACAGCATCGCAATGGTGCCATGTCGTTCATGTATCTGGCCATGATCACGCCGTGGCTTGGAAAAATGCTGGCCCCGCCGGCCATCGCCAAATCCATCACCCGAGGCAAGATTGTCGGCATCCCTCAACACATCGGAAACATTCTCAAGGATCTCCCCCAATCGCTGACGATACCGGCAACGACCTTTTACGCCCGTTATTGCCGCAAGCGAAAACTTCCGGGCGTCTTCCTCTACAGCCCGCGTAATGTTTATGCCCTGCATTTCCACGGAGAGCAGGTTCCGGTTCCAGAAAACCGGATGGAGCTGGCTCCGGATGGAGAAACCTTGAACATCAGTTACCGCTATACCGATCAGGATGTGGCTTCGGTCATCCGCACGCATGAGGTGCTGGATCAATGGCTGCGCCGATGCAAATGCGGTGAGCTGGACTATTGGTTTCCCAAAGACGAACTGCCAGCGGCCATCCGTTCCATGTCCACCGACGGCCTGCATCAGGTCGGCACAACGCGGATTGCCGCCACCGCCGGCGAAGGGGTGGTTGATGAAAATCTGAAAGTGTGGGGCACCACCAACCTCCATGTCTGCAGCAGCTCAGTCTTTCCCACTTCTGGTCAGGCCAATCCAACCTACCTGCTAGGCGTGTTTGCCGTGCGGCTCGCCCACAAACTTTCATCCGATTCGCCGCGCTGACCAAACCGGCCCAAATGATCTCCACCATCATCCTGACACGAAACGAGGAAATGGATCTGCCCCGGTGCCTTGATGCGCTCCGCTGGTGCGACGATGTCCATGTGGTTGATTCCGGCAGCACGGACGACACCATCGACATCGCCAAAAAATTTGGCGCCCACATCCATCAGAATCCATTCAAATCCTTTGGCGACCAACGCAACTGGTCCTTGAATCACTGCCGAGCCAAACACCCGTGGATACTTTTTCTGGACGCCGATGAAGTGGCAAATGATGAATTCGTGAAGGGCATCATCAAGGCGACCGGCGAAGCTTCGGATTCCACGGCGGGATTTTACTGCTGCTGGAAACAAATTTACGATGGCCGCTGGCTGAAGCGCTGCGATGCCTTCCCCAAATGGCAGTTTCGCCTGATGCGCCTTGGCCGCGCCCGGTTCACCGATTTCGGACATGGCCAAAAAGAGTCGGAAATAAAAGGCACGATCGAGTATCTCCCGGCACCTTATGACCATCACGGCCTGAGCAAGGGCATCGGTCACTGGCTGGACCGGCACAACCGTTATGCCACGCTGGAAGCCGCCGCGCGCCGGTCCGCGCCGATCGTCTGGCGCAATGTTTTTTCCGCGCATGGTTCCACGCGCAACCAGGCGTTGAAACCGATTGTCAGCCGCGTGCCGGGCTGGCCTTTGATCCGCTTCTTCATCACTTACATTTTACGCCTGGGATTTCTGGAAGGCCGGCCCGGCTTTGTCTATTGCGCCAACCTGGCCTATTACGAATTTTTGATCCGCATCAAGATGCGCGAGCAAAAGTCCAAAAATGCGAAATGAGTTCCTGCCTTATTCTCGGCGGTGGCGGTTATATCGGCGGCAACTGGGCCAGACGCCTGGCCGCACAAAAACGCTTTGACCGGATTGTGCTTGCCGATGTCCGTGCGCCAGCGCAACCGCCGGCCACCGGCACGGAGTTTGTGGAGTGCGATGTCCGAAAACCATTAGTCTTGGGCGGCCTGAAGCCGGAATGGATTTTTAATTTTGCCGCCGTGCACCGCGAGCCGGGCCATGCGCGGGAGGAATATTTTGACACCAATCTGGCCGGCGCAAAAAATGTCTGCGCCTTCGCCGGTCAGTCCGGCTGCAAAAATATTTTTTTTACGAGCAGCATTGCCGTCTATGGCGCCCTCGACCAGCCGGTCACGGAAGCTTCCCGGCCGTATCCAACCACTCCGTATGGCATCAGCAAACTGTGCGCCGAACTGATTCACAAAGGCTGGCGGCGCAGCGAGGCCGGGCGGCGGCTCTGCATCTGCCGTCCTGGCGTCATTTATGGGCCGGGTGATCCGGGAAATATTTTGCGGATGATCCGCGCCATTCGCAAAGGCTACTTTGTCTTTCCCGGCAGCAAGCATCTGCGAAAGAGTTATGGCTATATCGAGGGTTTGCTGGACAGTTTTGAGTTCATCATGGCCCGGGAAGAAAGCCAGCTGACTTACAACTATGTGGAACGCGAGACTGAAACTCTGGGAACACTGGTGGAAATAATCCAGACGCATCTCGGTAAAAAAACTCCGGCCTTCACCGCGCCGCTGCCAGTTTTGGTGGCCATGGCCAGGCTGGCGCAACTCGCGACCGGCGGACGCAGCCCGGTTCATCCGGTTCGGGTGCGCAAGACGGCGTCTTCCACCCACGTCGTCCCCGCCACGCTGCTGCAACTGGGGTTCAAGTTTCGTTTTGACTTCACCGACTCGCTCAAGGACTGGGCGAAAAAGACGCCGGAAGATTTTTTCTGAAAGCCGCGGCGCTCACGGGCCGACGCGGCGAAATCCGATGACCGGCGGTGGCGAGTGCGAGGCGTTTATCACGGCGGCGTCATCAAGGAAGAGGCCTTGGATGATCGCATCGCTCCCGCCGCTGGCGTCCGCCCATAGGGTGACGTTGCCCCGGAATTTGAATTGGAAGATGTCCGAATAGCCGGGGTTTTCATTCACGTTATACACCGCCGGCGTGTTACTGGTTGAGGTGAGCCGCAAGGTGAACTGTCTGGCATTATTGAACTGCGACGGGCTGGTGACGGTCAGGTAGTGAAAGTTGGTATCGGTCACACTGATGTTAATGGAGGCAACCGGGTTGGCCATGATTCCGAAATTCATTCCCAGATCACTATCCAGCTTGATCTGCCGCTCAAGGTAAGGAGAATCGTTCCAACCAGCCCCCGGCGTGACCGTGAACGGAGGGCGAACATTCAAGCGGTTCACCCCGGAGCCGCCCCAGTAATAAAAGGCGTAGCCTTTGGTGCCGACGCTTTCATTCTCCAGGTTCCCGTAGCCATAATCATCCAATTCCCGCAGGTTCAACACGCCCGTATAATGCTCCGCACCGATGTAACTGGGTTGTCCCGCCGCCAGCGCGCTGGAGCTTACATCTACCACCGGTGTCCATTGTCCGCCTTCGGACATGGATCCGGTGCATAACACGGTCTGGCTGGTGTCAAAGGGATTGATTTTGACTTGCTCGGAAGTGGTTCCCTCGATGCCAGCCCGGATGGCGGTGATGGCAAAGTAATAGGTCTGGCTGTTCGTCAGGTTGCCGGCGACATAGCTCAAGTTAGTGGTGGTGCCGGCGAGCACATTGTAGGGACCGCCGTTCACCAAGGAATAGCGGACGTTGTATGCGGCAGCACCAGGGACGGGTCGCCAGGACAGCTCCGCCGACTGGTTGCCGTTCTTGCCGGTCACAACGGTGGGAAAATCGCAGGCTGGATTGGTCAGGTTGATCGCGCTTCCCAAGGTTCCGCTGCCGGTCAATTCGCGAATATTCACCGCGTTGACGAAGTGCCATCGTTGCGGTCCATGTTCGGCTTCATCATTCACCCAGACATAATAACCTCCATCGGCCGTCTTCGTCAGGCTGGGACTGTGGCCGTTGCTGGCAATGCCCGGCCAAGCCCCTTCATAAGCGGAATGGCCGGGCGTGGCTTCGCCGAATTGGCCCACAAACAATCCATCGTCATAGAAGTGCATAATCTGGCAGGCCTGCCCTTCGCCACGATAGAATTCACCATGATAACCGTAGATCACACTGCGATCCACAGCTTGCAAAGTGTTGCCGGCATATTGAACTCCGTTTGAAATTTCGTAGGTCCCACAGCCATTCATCCAGCCCACCGCCGGACTGGCTTTCCAGAGCCAGTTGGTGGCGCCCACCCTTATCCCGCCCAGATGCCAGCCATGGTTCAGTGATTGATCGAATGAGATTAAAATATTGTTGGTGCTGATGGTCGTGCGAACATTGCCAAAGCTGCAACAACGCGGAACCGGATCACTGTTCCCATTGGGCGCGGAAGCGATCATCGTTTCAGGGTTCCATACCGGATTGCCAGCCGCATCAAAATGGCTCAAGGCTGACTTATACCAATTGGCCGTGCCGACGGCGGTGGCGCGGGCGGAGCCGTCGGAACCGAGCGACACCCAGCGTCCCTGATTGGTGGTCATCGGGAAAATTCCGGTCAGACGGAGCTGGTTGGTTCCCAATTCGCAGAGCTCCTCCATCGTGTGACCAAGGCAGTTGTTATCCACCAAGGCATAAGTCCGGCCATTGGTGAAGGTGGTGACTTCACGCAACCCTTCGTTCCAGGAGACATGGCACGAATCCACATTCACCTTCCAATTGTTCACCAGCGTCCAGGCTTGCGGAAGCGGTTTGGTGTAATCCACCTTGAATTCCGAAAATTGGTTGAAGACGCGCGCAGGATTGTTCTGATCCACACAGGCGACATAGGAATGCGGCTGATACATGATTTGCTCAAGGTAATTGCGCGTGGCTGAAAAATGCAGGGCGCGGTTATTGCCGCCGTCACCAACCCAAAACGAACCATCCGGTGCGAAACACAGGAAGGTGGCTTCGTTCTCGCCGTCAAAGAACCAGAATTTATTGGTCGCGACCGCCACTCCGTTCGTTTGATAGCCGCCCGCCAAACCATAAGTCCACAGTGGCGCCCCGGCGCTATTGAACGCCTTTACCTGCTGGCTGCCGCCGCCGTCAGCCACAAGAACGACATTGGAATCTGTTGGATTCACGGCCACGGCCAGCGGTTTGATCAGGTTTGCAATCGTGGCTGCGACGACTGGGCTGGAATTCAAGTTGGTATAGCGAACCACTTGGTTGCCGGAAACCACCCAAAGACTTCCGCCGTCGGAAGAAAAATTCATCCGACCTGGGGAGTTCACGCTGAAATTTTCCACACGGGCACCCGACAGCTTGTCCAGCAGGTAAACCTGATTGTCTGGCGCAACCGCCACGGCCAGTAGGTTTCCATTCCACTGCACGGCCAGCCCACTCAATCCAGCCTGGGTGCCCACATAAACTCCGTTGGGAAAAGTCATGTTGGCGTTGGCACCATTTACAATGGGAACGCCCTGGGTGAAATTGGCAGACCAAGCGGGGCTGGCTGCTCCCACCTTGTTTGCCAGGACAAAGCCGGGGTGATTGTTATTGGCGGTGTTGTTCGGATCAGTGGCGGCGCTGCACGCAAAATAAACCCAGTTACCATCCGTGGCGGCCCACCGCCAGTCCCGGTCATAAGTGTTGGCCGGCTGTCCATTTGCACCCCATTGAATTTTAACCCGCTGCGGATCCGTGGTGACAAAGTTGCGAAAGTCATAGCCGCCTTCGTTATAGCCTGAAACATAATAGCCGTTGGTTCCCGCAATCGTCATGTCCCGCATGGGATAAAATCCCTTGTGGACGGTGGGGCCGGACAATTCCGCCGAGGTGTTCCCAATCGCCCCGTCCCAGACATATGCTGTGTTATGCTGGAGCACCTTGATTTGGTAGACCCCGGCGGGCACGGGGTTGCTGTTGTCGTCGAGTCCGTCCCAGACGCCGGAATTGGTCCCGGCGGCATAATACCGGACTTTGCTCCACAGCGTGCGGATCAACGTGCCGTCAGGCGCAAAAACCCCGGCACTGGTTTTGCAGGGTTCATCCAAGAAAAAGGTAAAGCCAGTGCTTTGTGCCTGCACATCACAGGCAACCGACAGCCACCCGGCGAGAATCATCCCGCACACCCATTTTATAAGGGAAACTATGTTCGGTTTCATATCAGGAAAAGGGCACGACCTGGCGGCTTGGATTCTAAACCTTAAAAATCGGAATGAACCTTGTCCGCATTCTTTCCGGCTCCTTGATTTCAAAAGCCTGCCTCCTCCTCTGGCAGACTGTCGCACAAGTGTTTCCAGACCCCAATAATTATTTCACATTTCGTGCAAGCATCCTAAAAAGCATGGCATATGCCACAGTTCGGGAACCGGGTCTCGCCGGCCATTATCGTTGGCGCGGGTTTGAAGAAAGCGCCGCGCCGTTTTTAGACCGGCTCTTAAAATGCCCACCAGACTGGGGTTCATGGGTCGTCGGCCGGCTAAATTACCCCGTGACAAATGACTAGAAAAGCGACAGCCGGACAGCCGGTTGTCTGGAAAAATTCCCCCGGGAGTTTCTTCGCCCAACCGCATTTAATTTTCGCTTAAAAGAATTTCTGTTTTATAGTGAACACTGACCACCATATTATTGCTGAAAAAGGCCATAAAACCATTGGTTTTCCTTGGTTTTTTTGGCCGATTTCGATTTCTCAAGCTGCGCTTCAGTGCCCGCCTTGCAAATACAGACATTGATTTCTTCACATTGGCAATCGTTATGCGTAGGCAGGCATGATGTTTTGTCAGCTAAAAAAATATGGAACCACGTTTGCAGCCCAAGTTTTGTTGGTGTTGAGCGGGCTGGCTGTTTTCCTGCAACCGTCGGCGCTGGCAACTTCGCCGACTCCACCAGCTCAAAGCGTGACTTTCGCTTGGGATCCGAGTCCCGACCCCAATGTTGTGGGCTATAATATTTATTATGGCACGGCCAGCCGCGTTTATACCAACAAGGTTTCAGTTGGCAGTGCAACCACGGCGACGATTTCCGGGCTGACGGAAGGATTAACTTATTTTTTTTCAGCCACGACTTATGCCGCTCAAAATATGGAAAGTGATTTTTCCGATGAAATAGCCTACACCGTGCCGGCCACCGTCCTGAACGATCCACCGACCATAACCGGATTTCAGGCAACCAGCACCGCTATGGCGGGACAGACTGTAACCTTCAGCGTCACGGCCACCGGAACCGGCCCCTTGGCCTACCAATGGAAAAACCGTGCCGGAGCCATTGCCGGCGCAACCAATGCCGTTCTGACCTTGACCAACGTAACGGCGGCGCAGTCGGACATCTACTATGTGACCGTGTCCAACAGCGCCAGTTCGGCTGACAGCACCCCGGCAAACCTGACGGTCTATGCCACGACGTCCGCCACCTTGTCCCCGGCCGCCCGGGTTGACGGCCAGTTTGCCCTTAATATTTCCGGGGTTCCTGACTATCGATATGTTGTCGAAGCTTCCACCAATCTCATGAACTGGACTCCCGTGCAGACCAATACCGCCCCCTTTGTATTTGTGGACAGCGACGCCAGCCGGTTCAGCCAGCGCTATTATCGCACTTATTGCCTGCCGGCAGATAATTTCGCCGACATCACCAACGGGCTGGTGGTTTATTATCCGCTCGCCACAAACGGAAACGATGTGTGGGCCGGAAATAATCTCACGCTGGCTGGCTCGCCGTTTTTCAACTCCGGCGCCGTCGATTGGAACGGTGCCGCCCAGAGCGTGGGCTACAGTTCGCCGCAGCAATGGCCGCAGTCCGGCCTGACTGTCTCAACTTGGATCAACCTAGACGACCCAACAGGCAACTATGCCGTGGCCACCTGTTACGGCAATGCCAGCGGCTCGGTATCGGCGGCGTATTTTCAATTCTTTACCCTGTCTGGCGGGCTGACGGCGCGGATCATCCAAAATACTGACGCAGATTATATCGGCAGAAAAACGTCCGCCGCCCTCACATCTGGATGGCATTTTGTGGCGTTCACTTGGACCGGTGAGACGACAAGTGACGGCCTGAAGATTTATCTGGATGGAGTTCAAATTGACAATGCGAACGATAGTGCCGGGGCTTTTTCCAAGGCCTATTCTGGCAGCGACGTTCCGTTAGGCCTGGGCGCACAATTATCAACCGGCTATGGTTTCGGAGGTTATTTCCATGGCGGTCAACACGGCGTGCGGATGTATGATCACGCCTTGTCTGGCCGAGAAATCAGCACACTTTACATAAACGGTGTTTCGGGGCAGATTTTTTGAGGTTGGTCTAGCTTGATCTGATTTGGACTTCACTAGAAGTTTGCACGGAAACGGACAATATATCCGCATAACGGTCATCCCGGAAGAGTAACTTTAGCAGGGCAGGTCATTTTCCATATCAACAATATCTTTTCGCCATAAGAGGCGATTTGTTCGCGCACAGGACGGTTCGCGCCATGACATTGCTAAATTTTTCTCACTTCAGTGCCAAATGCAATTGGGATCAAGACCAAACTGCTGCAAAACCTTGATTTTGCAGCCTTCCTTGATTCTTCTTTGAAGTAATCCAAACCAGAAAAAATATTTTATGGTTTATTACAACGCGCTGATGCTTGATCCGCGCACGGGCGAATATCTCGACTTTTTCGGCGGTCGTGAAGATTTGGAAAAGCGGGTGCTGTGGCACATGAGTGCGGCCTTCGTGGAAGACCCGTTGCGCGTGCTGCGGGGAATGCAATTCGACGCCTTGCCAACACATTAAAGCCCGCCACCATTGCGGAAATTTGTCTGGTGATGGCGGCCGATCAATTGGTCCTCCGCCCAAACCCCGCGTCGTTCACGAAGGCGTCATCGGATTGCGAGCCAAGGCGGAAGAATTGAAACTCCGCGACTCCGCGCCCAAAGCTGGAGTCGCCCCGGGTAAAACCATCGTCATCCGCAAAGAGTCGAAGGAAGGAACAGGTTGGCATGGGTCACTCCAGAGGCATACGACGCCAATATAGAAAGAAGGCAGGTTGACGAAGCTGGCGCAACGGGCGGCAACCAGGATTCACGATCAGCAAACATGAATTCAACATGACTAAATCAAACTTTCTCCCACTCCCGCACTTTGCCGGGAATGATGCAGAAGAGCGGGTGCGGTTCCGGTTGCGCGAGGTTGCGGAATCGTTTTTCCAACTCCGGCGCGCGTTTATTTAATTTGGCGAGCAGGTGTTTCCATTCGTAAAGCAACTGGCCGTCGGTCTCGGCAATTTTGCCGGTGAAACGCGGACGCGCAATCTTGCTGGCGTCAAAATGGTAGCCGCGCGTTTGCGCCTCGGCCGCCAGCCCGGCCAGAAACGTGGCGATGGCGGCGGCGGGATCGGCCTGCGCCTGAAAGCGCGCGAGTTGCGGATGATGCCGGTAGCCTTTCGTGCCGCCGGCGAGAACTTTCTGGGCCAGCAACGCCTCGCGCCACGCGGCCACGAGGCCTTTCGGGTCGAGGTAGCGCGGATGCACGGTCCAGAGTCGCATGGGGAAAGGTTGCCTGACGGCGCGGCGGATTGCACCGGGGAATTATTTTTATGAACCGCGAAATGCGCGAAATACTCGAACAACAATTTTCCCTTTCGCGTGGTTCGTGTATTTCGCGGTTAAAAGTTTTTTCCAAAACTGAACGCGCCGCGAGCATTTCTGTCCATGGTTGGTAATTCTGTCTTTTGATTTTGGAATTGATATTTTGACCGCATGATTGACCTGACCTTCGGCCTGCTGGGCGCGTTGCTGGCCACCAACCAGCCGCTCGCCGTCAGCAACGTCATCCACGAGCAGACGGGCATCGCCATCACGGTCGCCGCCACGCCGGAGGAACGCGAGCTCCGCGAGGTGATGATGGCCGATGACGCGTCACAGGACGACGTGAAGGCATGGATCGAGGATTTCAATTCGCAGTCGCACACGAACAGCACGCTGGAGGGCGAGGCCTTGAACGCGCGCATCCTCGCGCGTTTCGACCGGGTGCGCGGCGCGTATGACAATTTTCTCATCCGCCATCCCGACAGCGCGCATGGCTTCCTGGCCTATGGCAGTTTTCTCAACGAGATCGGCGACGAGGACAAGGCGGTGGGGCAATACGAGAAATCGCGCGAGTTGGATCCGAAAAACCCGGCGGTCTGGAACAACCTCGCGAACTACTACGGCGAGCACAGCCCGCAGACGAAGGCGTTTGAATATTACGCGCAGGCCATCAAGCTGAATCCGGCCGAGCCGATTTATTACCAGAATTTCGCCACGACGGTCTATCTCTACCGCAAGGACGCGCGGGAGTATTTCAACATCAACGAGCAGCAGGTGTTCGACAAGGCGCTGGGGCTTTACCAGCAGGCCGTGGCGCTCGCGCCGGACAGCTTCGTCATCGCGACCGACTACGCGGAAAGCTATTACGGCATCAAGCCGCTGCGCACCAACGACGCGCTCATGGCGTGGACCAACGCGCTGACCATCGCGCACACGGACGCCGAGCGGCAGGGCGTGTTCATCCACCTCGCGCGCGTGAAGATCGCGGCGGGATTTTTTGACGAAGCGCGCGCGCAACTGGCCGCCATCACGAACGATGCCTACGCGGACTTGAAGCAACGCCTCATCCGCTCGCTCGCCGACCACGAGCATCCGGCAACCGTGGTGACGACGAATGCGGTGAAGATCATTCCGCCGGAACTGCCCGCCGTGGTCGCCACGACCAATGCCGCGACGGTGTCATCCAACCTGTTTTCCGCCCCGCCCACGGCGCATTTGAAAGAGAAACCGTGAGTTGACGGACAAGACGCGTTTGCGCTGATTGACGCGCTGGATTTAAGGCTCGTAAATCGTAAATCGCATATCGTAAATTTCCCCCATGAGCTTTTACGACCAATTGAAATTCGACGCGCAGGGCTTGATTCCCGCGATCATCCAGGAACAGGCGACCGGCCGCGTGGTGATGATGGCGTGGATGAACCGCGCCTCGCTCGAAAGCACGGTCAAGACCGGCAAGACGCATTTCTGGAGCCGCTCCCGCCAGAAATTCTGGATGAAGGGCGAGGAAAGCGGCAACACGCAAACCGTCAAGAACATCGCCTTTGACTGCGACGGCGACTGCCTGCTGA
>PLYV01000324.1 GCA_003151855.1 Limisphaerales bacterium
TCAATGCGTTTTCGCGTTTTCGTTAAGGTGCAACAAAAAGCAACAAAACCCTTTTCGGATGATAGAAAAAGATAGAATCTTTTAGCCCGCAGCTCAAGGCGGCGGTTTAATCACCCGTCGCCCCATCATACAGCTTTTGGAAATCTTTTCAAGTGGACATAGCGGATGTCCTACCCCATCGCTTAACGTGGTGGGGTGGGCCGGCAACAACCCGGACATCATCCAGCGCCACTACAAAGGCTTGGTGAAGCAGGCGGACGCGAAGGAGTTTTGGACGATCAAACCGCCGGCCAAATAAAACACAAGTGCCAGTCACAAGCCAGCCGGCGTCCATTTCAAAACGAGTCTGGACTTTAGGGGGAATTGCTGGTTTGATGCCCTGATACCGCGCACCTAAAATCATTAAAAACGCCAATAAAAACACAGTTTTTGATATGAAAAAGCCCAATTTACCGCGCACCCGTTCGGCATCAGCAATGGAGGTCCAAACAGTGCTGGACATCAAGCCCATCAAAGAAATTGAGATTGACGGTATCGGCATGGGTATTTTGCCAGATGGAACAACTTATTTAACAGGGCGCGGTCTGGCGAGAATGTGCGGAATTGGGGAAACCACGCTGCGCGAATTTTCCGACAACTGGAACGCAGAACAATTTAAGCCAAGAGGCGAAAAAATCGCAAACACACTGGCTGAACAGGGATATTTGGGGAAACCACTTTTTATTCCGATCAAAATTGATGGTAGCACTCACCACGCATACCCAGAAACGGTTTGCATGGCTTTCTTGGAGTATTACGCCTTCGACGTCACACCAGCCCGTGAGCAAGCTCTCAAAAATTACCGCCTGCTCGCCCGGTCTTCGCTAAGGGCGTTTATTTACGTCCAAATTGGCTACGATCCTACGAACCGAATACCTGAATGCTGGAAAAAGTTCCACGACAGGGTTTCATTGGTTCACAATAAAGTTCCAGATGGATATTTCAGCATTTTCAAAGAAATGGCGGACATCATTGTTTCATTGATACAAGGCGGAGTTCCGGTTGATGAGCATACCGTGCCTGACGGCAGCGTTGGAATACACTGGGGGAAACACTGGGAAGGCAATAAGCATGATGGAACACATGGAGCAAGAATCCGATATGAACACAATTATCCAGACTATTTTCCACAGGCTAAATCCAATCCACAGCATCCGTGGGCATATCCAGAAGCGGCGCTGCCGGAATATCGCCGCTGGATGCGGGAAGTATATCTAAAAATCAAATTGCCAATTTATCTTGAAAGCCAAGAAAAAAAACGCGCACTTCCCCCGTCCATCAGGAGCTTTGTTCTAGCAGCCGTTTCTGGCCCAACTTTTAAAGATCAAATTGACGAGTAAAATTCAAATCTTCTTTACAGGTTGTGCATCGCCGTCCAGAAACGGAATGCAGATTTCGGCACCATCATGGCGCAGCCAAGCCGGATGACCCGCGCTGCATTGAGCCAGTGCGGATTGACCGAGACTTTTTCGAGCGGCAATGGTTGGGCGACGGGTGAGAGTGCAAATGGTTCATTGGCCGTCCGCCACTCCGTTTGCGATTGCCTAAAATCATTTCAGGTTTACGATGCTTAAATAATTACATGGCTAGGGATAACACAGCCGCCAATCAAAGTCCGATACTCAATAACCCATACTCGGAGCCGTGTCTTCATTATCGCACGACCCCAGGGGGCGAGCTTGATTACGACCATCGCGAGATAGGCCGCAGACCATTCGTTGCCGACATTCGCAGCGTGCCGGTGATGGCGAACCCGCAGGGCGAGCTGATGCGGATGCAGGATGCCAGCGATGACTGGCGAAGCCACCTCATCAATCTGATTCGCAGCGAAGTCGGAAAATGGCGTGAGTCCAATTATTCACAAACGACGCGCATCACGCGTGAATTGTTGCAGTTCTGGTTTCTCAATGAAGAACGCGATCCGACCCAATCGCTTTTTTTCGCCCAGCGCGAGGCCATTGAAACGGCCATCTGGCTGAATGAAGTTGCCGAGAAATCAAATGCCGGCACGCACATACTCCGGCAGTTGGAAGCCGCGCAGCAGGAAGTTTCCACCGACCCGGCGAGCCATCTGCCGCGTGTGGCTTTCAAAATGGCGACCGGTTCCGGCAAAACCGTCGTGATGGCCGCGCTCATTCTTTACCATTTTTACAATCGGCAGGAATACGGCAGCGACACGCGCTTTGCAGATAATTTTCTCATCATCGCGCCGGGCGTGACCATTCGTAATCGTCTTGGCGTGTTGCGGCTCGACACGCGCGGCGGATCAGAGGCCGATGATTATTACACCCAGCGTTACTTGATTCCCGCCACCGGCAACTGGCGATCATTGCTGGGGCAGCTTAACAGCAAAATCGTCATCACGAATTACCACCAGTTTGAACCCAAAACTTTGCAGGGCAACAAACGCTCGCCGTTCGACGGCAAAATTGGCGCGGATGGAAAGAAACAAGAGGCGACCGAAGATTATGCGCAGTTGATTTCGCGTTTGCTCGGCAAATTTCGCGGCTCGCGTCTGCTCATCATCAATGACGAGGCGCACCATTGCTATCTGCCCCGCGCCGATGACCAGAAAGCCGAGGGCGAGGAAACCAAAAAAGAAAACGAACGTGCCGCCGTCTGGTTCACCGGCCTGCGTGAAATCGCGCAACGCTTCAAACTCCGCGCCGTCTATGATTTGAGCGCCACGCCCTATTATCTCACCGGCTCAGGCCACCTGCCTTACAGCCTGTTTGAATGGACGGTTTCTGATTTCGGTTTGATTGAGGCCATCGAATCCGGCTTGGTGAAAATCCCGTTTCTGCCAACTTGGGATGACACGCAGCAATTGGAAATGCCCGTGCTGCGCAATCTTTACGAGCACGTCCGCGACGGTTTGCCCAAGGCAGGCCAGCGCAAGGAACGCGCCCGCGCCAAGGAGCGCGGCGAAAAACTCAAGGAAGCACCGCCGCAACTTCCCGATCTGCTCAAGCTCGCGCTCAAAAAATTCTACGAACATTACGAAGTGGATTTCCGCAGTCGCGCCCATTCTCGCGCCGGCAAACTCCAGGCCCAGCTTGAATTGAGCGATGCCCCGCCGGTGTTCATCGTGGTTTGCAACAACACTTCCGTTTCCAAGGAAGTATTCAAGCATCTGGCCGGCTACCAGATCAATTCCGACGACGATGGCACCGAGCCGGATGTTCGCCCCGGCATTTTTGACCTGTTCACCAATTTCGATCCCGCCACGCGCCGGGCTTACGACAAACCGCGCACCATCCTCATTGACAGTGATGCCTTGGATAATTCCGGCATGATTGACGACGACTACAAGCGCGTGTTCGCACCTGAAATCGCCCGGTTCAAACGGGATTATGCCCGCGTCCACGGTGCCGCCGCTGCCGACCAGATCACCGAGGCGGAAATTTTGCGCGAAGTCGTCAACACCGTCGGCAAACCCAACACGCTTGGCGCGGGCATCCGTTGCGTGGTTTCCGTCTCCATGCTCACCGAAGGCTGGGATGCCAACACGGTGTCGCATATCGTCGGCGTCCGGGCCTTCGGCTCGCAACTGCTGTGCGAACAGGTGGCCGGACGCGCCTTGCGGCGGCGCAATTATTTCCTCGCGCCTTATGATGAAAAGACCGGCGAGCAGCTTCCCCAGGAAACGCGGCGCGGCAAAGGCGTCGTCTGGAAGTTTCCGCCGGAATATGCCCAGATCATCGGAGTGCCGTTCAAGTTGTTCAAAGGCGGCAAATCCGTCACCCCGCCGCCGGTGGATTTGACCCGCGTTCACGCCGTGGCGGAACGCACGAAGAATTGCGAAATCATTTTCCCCAACGTCGAAGGCTATCGCATTGAATATCCGGTTGGCCCGTTGCAATGGGATTTTTCCGGCGAAGGGGATTTTGTCATCAATGGCGCGGAACTGCCGACCAAGACCATTATGACCGGCGTGGGCGGGCGTCAGGAAAAATTGAGCATTGATAGCATCCTTGCCATTCGCGAGCAGGAAATCATCTACCGCATTTCCAAGGATTTGTTGCGCGACCACATTTCGGAAGACCCGGCCAATCCTGAATTTCATCGGTTCCACGAATTGAAAGCCGTCGTTGCAGATTGGTATGCCACCAAGGTTCGCGTGCTGGGCAAGGATGACAAATGGAAAAAACTTCTCTATTTCCATGAGGCCAAGCAGATGGTCGCCCATGTTGCGCGCGGCATTAAAACCGGTTCCACCGGCGATGAACTCATCCGCCCCATCCTGAATTATTACAATCCCACCGGCTCGACGCGGTTCATCAATGGTCAGACCAGCCGCGAGACTTACGCCACGCGCCACAGCCACGCCAACGTCGTTGTCCTCGACACCGGCATTGCCGGCTGGGAAGCCAAGGCCGCCAAAACGCTCGACGATCTCGCCGAGGAAAAAAAGATTGAGACATGGGTGAAAAATGCCTTTCTGCGTTTTGAAATTCCCTACGCCGACAACACCGGCAAGGAACGTCGTTACCAGCCGGACTTTATCGTCCGCGCGACCGATGGCAAAAAACAACCGCTCATGCTCATCGTCGAAATCACCGGCATGAAACGTGACAAGGCCGAAAAAGAATGGTCAGTGGTGCATCGCTGGCTGCCCGCCGTGAATGCCGTCCGCGCCAAGCATGATTGGCCGCGCTGGGACTGGCTGCATATTGACAGCGAAGAAAAAATCGCTGACTTGCGCAATTTGTTGCTCGGAAAAATCAAAGCGAGTTGAATCAATGGTCGAAGGCACAACATTTGACAAAAAATCGCTCCTCAGCTTTCCCGCCGACCCGAAGCGCTGGGATTGGCAAAAGCTGGCGAAGCATTGCATCGCCTTCGCCAATTCAAGAGGCGGCACGTTGCATTTCGGCATTGAGGATCAAGCCGACGCGCCGCCGGCCAGTCAGCGCATTGATACAGGTCTTCCCGACCGGCTGCGGAAAGGCATTGGCAGTCATTGCATAAACGTCGCGGTTTCTTCCGCCATCATCACCTTGCCCAATGGCGGCGAAGTGCTTGAATTGACCATACTCCCCAGCCGCCAGACCGTCGCCGCCACCACCGACGGACGTTTTTTTATGCGGGTGGCGGATGAAAGCAAGCCGGTCATGCCGGAGGATTTGCCCCGGCTGGTCGCCGAAAAAGATGCTTACGTTTGGGAAGCGCAAGCTACGCGCAAAATCCTCATCAGCCAGGCCGACCCGCTCAAGCTGGCTCGTTTTATAGCCGACATCCGCGCTTCCGACCGTGTCTCGGCTTTCATCAGGGATCAATCCGATGCTGAAATTCTGGATCATTTCGTCATGTCCCGCGATGGCGTGCTGACCAATCTCGGCATCCTTTGGGTTGGCCGTCGCGAAGACCGGGCGTTGCTGTTGCACGCGCCCGCCATCCAATTCATCAAATACGACGCCCGCGATGAAAAGGTGGCGAAACGTGAATGGTCGGATTTTTCGCTCAATCCCAAAGAACTCATTGAGTCGGTCTGGAAAGAAATTCCCGATTGGCGCGAATTTACCGAATTGCGGGACGGCCTTTTTCCCGAACCTATCCCGCACTACGATGAATCCGTCATCCGTGAACTTTTAGCCAACGCCCTTGCGCATCGGCCCTACACCACACGCGGCGACATCTTCATCAAGCTCTACCCGGATTGTTTGGAAATTCACAATCCCGGACTTTTCCCGCTGGGCGTGACGCCGCAAAACATTCTCCACACGACCATTCAGCGCAATCGCCATCTTGCCCAGATTTTTTATGCCTTGAACCTGATGGAACGCGAAGGCAGCGGCTACGACCGGATGTTTGACGTGTTATTGTCGCGAGGCCGTCCCGTTCCTGTCCCGCGTGAGGAAAATGACCGCGTCATTGTCCGGGTCGAGCGGCGGATCGTCCGGCCGGAGGTGGTTGGCCTGCTTGCCGCCGCCAACCAGCAATACGATCTCCGCCAGCGCGAACGCATCTGTCTCGGCCTGATTGCCCAGCACGGATTGCTTAAAGCCACCGATTTCAGCCGCATCCTCGATTTGCCGGACGAAACCCGCGTGCGCACTTGGCTCGGCAGCCTGCTCGCCAAAAAAGTCGTCCTTTCGCAGGGCAAGACCAAGGCCACCGGCTATTTCGTGAATCCCGAATTGCTCCGCACCCTGAAGGAGAAATCGCCCACGACCCTGCTAAAAATCGAACCGCACCGCCTGCGGCATCTGGTGCTGGAGGATTTGGAAACGTATTCCGTGGACATCGCCAGCGCGTCCGCCATTTCAGAAATTCACAAGCGCATCGGCATCGAAATTTCCGCGCACAAACTCAAACGGGCGTTGGGCGACCTGCAAAAATCCGGCGAGATCGGTTCCACCGGCAAAAGGGGACGCGGTGCCGGTTATTTCATTAGCGCAAAGTCCCGCCAAATCCCGCCGCTTAATTAGCGCATTTTTAAGAATACCACCCAATATGATGCCATCACACCGCGCAAACCCCCGTATTTCATGTGAATTTAATGCGCACACCTTGCGCCAAATAACCCGGACATTTTGCCCGGCCATTCTCATTCCGCTATGAATCCATCCAAACCCGTCAAACCCGTTGCCGCCCTCAAGCACAAGGACACCAAGCGCGCCCACATCCCCAGCGCCGAGGAAGCCGGTTACGAGGCTGAGTCGCCCAAAGTCAAGGTGGCCGACTGCAAAGCCTTTCCGCGCAACCCCGTCGTCCATCGCGGCCAGGACCCGGAATTGTTCTGGCTGAATAAATACGGCAGCGACGACACCGAGGGCGTAACGTCCGTGGACATCCGCTCGCTTTACCGGCACGAACACATCGCGCCCGAAACGCTCATCAAGAATCTTCACCGCGTCGCCGTTCAGAAAGACGCCGCGCAGGACGACCTTTTTGCCCCGGCGGAAATGTTTGGCAACGCCATCGGCCACGAAGAACTCGACAAGGTTTCCGATTATTACACCCATTCCGACGGCTGGACCAACCGCCTCATCCAGGGCGACAGCCTGCTGGTGATGACCTCCCTGCTGGAGCGCGAAGGCATGGCCGGCGCGGTGCAGTGCATCTTCCTCGACCCGCCTTACGGCATCAATTACAACAAAAACTGGCAACTGCATCTTCACAATAAAACTTTGGGCGGTGAAGCCAATGATGATGGCATTTCAGGCGAACCAGAACAGGTGAAGGCTTTTCGCGACACCTGGGAACTGGGCATCCATTCCTACTTGAGCTACCTGCGCGAACGTCTGCTTGTAGCCCGCGAACTCCTTCACGAATCTGGCTCGTGCTTCGTGCAAATCTCCGATGAAAACGTCCATCTCGTCCGCAACCTCATGGATGAAGTGTTCGGGAGTGAGAATTTCATGTCGTTGATTCCGTTTGCAAAAACGGCAGGTGCGGGATCAAAAGCACTCGGATCGGAATTTGATTATCTGATTTGGTATGCCAAGCAAAGAGAGAACGCACAAAAGAAACGCATAGTAAAATACAGGCAACTTTATCTTCCAAAAGAGTCGAATACTTTCAAAAGCTACAAGTATGCAGTAGCTCCCGGAGCAAAGTCTGTGCGACCGGCAAATGCGGAAGAAAAGGCTGACCCAAAAAAGCTTCCCGAAGGCTGGCGATTGGCTCAATTAAGTTTTGCGGTGTCCCAAGACCCCGGCAAACCAGAAGACCGGTTCTACACTTTCAAGGGTGAGCGTTACGATTGCGGCCAACACAGACACTGGAAAACAACGAATCCAAATGGCCTCGACAAACTTGCAGCAGCGGGTCGCTTGATTGGTCTCGGCAAGCAATTAAATTACATCCGCTATTTCGATGATTTTCCTGCTACCGCTTTGAGCAACGATTGGAATGACACCGGAAGCGCGGGTTACTCAAATACAGATCCGAAAGTTTATGTCGTTCAGACCGACAGTCTAATTATTCAGCGTTGCATTCTGATGACTACGGACCCCGGCGATTTGGTGCTCGACCCGACGTGTGGTTCAGGCACGACCGCCTACGTCGCCGAGCAGTGGGGACGCCGTTGGATCACCACCGACACCTCGCGCATCGCCATTAACATCGCCAAGTCGCGTTTGATGACGGCGACATTCCCGTATTACCAGCTTTACGACCAGCAGAACGGTGATCTTCGTCAGGGATTTAACTACAAACAAATCCCGCACATCATGCTTGAGAATATCGCCAACGACGAAAAGCCAGATGAGGTGAAATTTTTCGACCAGCCACACGAAGACAAAAAACGGTTGCGCGTGGCCGGGCCGTTCACGGTGGAAACGCTCCAGAGCTACGAACCGATTTCCCCGGAAGAACTCGCGCGGCAGCGCACGGAAGACAAGGAACTCGGCCAGTTCGAGGATTTGATTTTCACCCATCTCAAAAGCGCCGGCGTCAAGACCGGCGACAAAAAGGAAAACGCCGTGTTCGTCCGGCTGGATCGGCTGGCGTCATCCGCCCTGCACGCGGAAGGCTGGTATGCCACGCCCGGCGGCGAGAAAAAAGCGTATCTCCACATCGGCCCCAAATTCGGCACGGTCAGCAAACAGGCCGTGACGGAAGCCATCAAAGCCTGCCGCGACAAACGCGACGGCGACTGGCTGCTGATTCTCGGCTTTGCCTTCGAGAGCGGCATCACGGAATTGAGCCGCAGCTTCGGCAATTTCCAAGTCAGCATCGTCCGTATGCACGACGATTTGTTGCAGCAAGGTTTGCTCAAGAAGGATAAAAAAGCCGCCAGCTTCGTCACCATCGGCGAGCCGGACATCCGGTTGCAGCGCAAGAACGGCACCGCTACCGTGGAGATCGCCGGCCTGGACATTTACGATCCCATCAAAGACGAGGTGAAAAGCCGCGACGTCCACGACATCGCCTACTGGATGCTGGACGACAATTACGACGGCTCAAATTTCGTCGTGCGCCAGGTCTTTTTCTGCGGCGGCGACAAGGACGAGTTCGACGAATGGAAACGCGGCTTGAGCGAATTGGCAAAAGCCAAAACCAAAAAAGCGGCGGAGCAGACTTTGAAAATCGAAATTAACGAGGACGCCTTCGCCCGGCTCTACGGCCACACCAGCCATCCGTTCGAGGTGAAGAAAGGCCAGAAAATCGCCGTGCGCGTCGTCAGCCAGTTCGGCGAGGAAACGACGAAGATTTTGGAAGTTGGAAAATGACCATCGCCAGCCACACCTACGAGAAACCGGGCCACCACACCATCGCCGTGAAAGTGATAGATATTATCGGCAACGACACGATGACGCTCGTGCCGGTGACGGTGGGGTGAAGAATTTCAAGCCATGAAGCGCGTTACGGCATCACATCACACGGAACGCAGCGGCGTTCTCGCCGTAGCCAAAATAGTTCACGACGAATTGCGTTGGGTTTTCCGCGAGCAAGATGAGGACTATGGTATTGATGCTCACATTGAAGTTGTCGCCGATTATGTTGCGACGGGGAAATTGATTGCGGCGCAGATTAAATCTGGGAAAAGCTATTTTGCGGAAGAAAATTCGGCAGGGATAATTTTTCGAGGAGAACCGGAACACTTGGATTACTGGCTCAAACATGACCTGCCAGTGATTGTCATTCTTTACGAGCCAGAAACCGGAAACGCCTTCTGGCAGACCGTGGCTACTGAAAACATTACCCGGACGCCCGAAGGTTGGAGGATGTCAATTCCCCGCGAACAGAAATTCGGCGGCGCGCAAGCCAGCCAGCTTGAAGAACTCGCATTCAAATTACAACAAATCAAAGACGAACTTCAGGAATATAGGTGTCCGCATTGCGGTGCTCCACTCGGTGATCGCGGCGGTGAGTGGGTCGGTTCGGAACATTTTGGCGTTCGTGAAGTTTTTCAATGCGGATACGATAATACAGATGGTTTCGTAAATTATCCATGTCCGTCAGACCCGAAGTTCCCAAGTTTTTCGGATTACGAATTGGAGTTTCACCCAATCCCATCCGACCCGGCGAATCCTTGGTTTTGCATCGCCAATCCAAAAACAGACATAGCGCGGACTCTGCATCTTCACGCCAGCGGTCGCACCAAGGATGAAGCAGAACAGAAAGTCCGTGCGGAATACGACCGAAATGCAAACAAGATAAAAATGGGTGATCGTTAATTACTAAATATCAAATAGATGCTTCCAAGCCAAGTTCTTGAAAAGAAGCGAATCGCCGTTGACACCCCCGACAGCGACCACAAGGCAGACAGCCGGTGTGGCAGGAATGAGTTGCCACCAGTGCATCGAGCGGAATACCAGCGGCTGAAATTAATTCCAACGAGGTCATTTTTAGGGCGGGCGCGCTGACTCGCAATCCACCTTCCTGACAGGCAAGCAGCCGATCCAGCGCGGAATAAAACTGCGCCGTTCCATCCCCATGCACGGAGTCAGTCCTGACCGTTCCTAGGAGAAGTTCTTGAACCCCGAGTTCAACCGCTCGCATCGCGCACAGCGTGACCAAAAGTTGATTGCGAAATGGCCACCATTCTGGCGTATGCGAGATTTTCAGCGCGGGCTTTCCGCTGAGATCGCCCGAGCCGATGGATCTGCAATCAGCCTTGAGGATTTCGTGGCGGATGCCGAGTCGGGAGGCAATTGCGTGAGCGGCGTTGATTTCGGCGGCAGCCGGAAATTGCCCGTAATCAACTGTAAAGCAGACTGACGGGCGCTTCCAATAAGCCAATGTAGAAGAGTCAACACCGCCTGAAAGCAGAAGCCCAACGCTCATGTGCTTTTCGCCCACCAAACGGCGCGATAAATGGCAGTGGTAAAATCCTTCACAACTTCACAATCAGTCCCGACAAACATGGTGGCGTTAACGTCGGAAAGATTGGGTGAATAAATGAGAACCGGAATTTTGCAGGCTCTGGCATAACCCACTTCAAAAACCGTTCCGGGGTCATAGCCATCAAGGCAGGCAACGACGATGCGAGAGGCCCGCAGTCCTTCCAAGTCCTGTTTGGCAATTTGGGCGACGTGTCCAAATCCAACATCGTGGTATGGCGAAAACACAGATAGTCCAGCGTCGTGGAAAAGATTGAGCATTTCCTCTACGACCAATAACTGCGCGTAGTTAAAAAATGGTCCGGCTAAATAAATATCATATTTTTTTTCTATGTCGTCTCGTTTGGCAATCAAAGGAGCGCGCGGAGCGGCGACCGAACCACTTTCGGGAATCGGTAATGAGCCGCTTTCGCAATAACACGCCGCCTGAAGGGATGCCCGGCGAGCTGCGTTAATCGGATCTAACCCAAGAATCATCCACCCATAACCAAATTCAGCAGTAAAAACATCGCCGGAGCCAATTTTATGAACATAAACCGTAGGAGTGGGCTTGATGAGTTCTTGTTTAGATTTGGTGGCAATCCAGACACCCTCCCACGCACCTTTTAAGGCAACGGCAACGACGTTGGGTGGTTGCAACAAAACGTCGAGGATTCGTTTTGGATCAGTTTCCTTGGATAATTTAGAACCCTCAGAATAGTTGCAAACTATCGAAAGTTCGTCAGCAACGGAGCCGTTGTCACTAAAGGCATGAATTTTATCAGCTTCAGAATTTTGCGGATCATAGACCACCCGCTTTGCCTGAATTTTTGCGTCACCCTCATAAAACCCGTAACGGATTACATTTTCAGCATTTTCAACTTTGATAACGGGCAGTTCAGATGGCAAAGCAAATCCAGAGGAAATTTGTGGAGCGCGCAACCAGTGAAGATATTTAAATTGGGTGACTGCTCCTGCCGAACCAAAACTTTCGACAGCAAAGCCAAGCGTTTTGGCAGAATATTCGAGCTTAAGCCGAAATGCTGGCGGGCAGTAAGTCAGCAGCCGGATTGCGGCTCTGCGACCCGAAAGCGCTGCAGCGGCTCGGCCCCCGGGACCGTAGAACTCTTGCCAACGTGGTTCGCCACACAGTTCTTCATACCACCCACCGACGATAGTGAGAGTCATAGCGCCGGCCGCTCAATTCTGACGCGACAGAGATTGCCCTGCTTTTCCACAACAAAGGCAACATATTGATTTCCAGCGCCAATGCAGGCAATGAGGTCCAAGGTTTTGGGATGGGATATGACACCAATGAAAATTCCATTCAATTTCGTCACCAACCGTTCAACCCCATTTTCGTTCACGATTTCGACATCTAATTTGTTGCCACGACTGACACCCTGAACCGCAGGCAAATCAACTGAGTTGAGGATCGTTTCGAAGCGAATATCACACGCATCACCGCCGCCGGTTCCTGCGCCGCCAGCTCCTAGCCCGCCGCCTCCCGTTGGTTCTCCCTTGGGGGGAACCCCGGTGCTGCGCCAAGTATGTTTTCCACCGCCAGCCATTGGCTCACGGTTTAATGCAGCGGAAATGCGAAGTCAATTATATTTCGGCGAGTCAAGAAGTGTGCGAATACCGATGGAGCTGGCATTACGCATTTGCTGCCACATAAGCACATCCAGCTTGGCGGCGTCAGCCCGTAGTCTTGTGGCAAAATCCAAAAACAAGTCCTCCATCTCGAAATAGTGCCTAGCCTGATCATGGTTATCGTGGAAAAAGCCGCAAAAGCGCCCGCACCGAACAACGTGAATATCCAGAATTGCCACCTTGCCACTGTTCAACCAATTGCGAGTTATCCATGAGGCGGTTTTAAGGCCCACGCCGGCAAATCCTAAAAACCAATTCCTGAAAAATTTGTGATCTTGAACCGGCGGTGATTCAATGCTTAATGCGTTAAGAGCTGGTGCAAGAAATGCGGCTTTCTTGTTTGGAAAACGGTAGCGAAATGACCGTTCGCCAAACACAAGTTTCTCTTTCAGTGCCAGCGCAATCTCATCTTCGGTAACGATGGTCTGGTGCAAAAGTCCGCGCTCACGCAATTTGTCATACGCCGCCAAACTCATTTCCGCTGTGATGCCATGTCCTCCCAGCATGCACGCGGCCGTCTCTTCCTTCAAAGTCCTGCCGAGCTTGTAGGTGAGCGTGGGTGGATCATCACTTAACATCCATAGCTGGCTGGCCCAATACGCAGGGGTGAAAAACTGATCAAATGCACCCCAAATGACACCTGGCATCACCTCCTCGCGACAATCCGGCAAACACAACTCACGCGCTTCGCCTTGAAGGATGGTAAAGACTCTTTGCACAATTTAGGATAGACAAGATGTGTGCAAATATGCAAATTATATTTTGCAAATCTGCAATGAGTCGCCATCACAATATCAATGTCGAGAAGCTTGTCCAGAGGCTGAAAAAGGCCGTTGGCGCAAGGTCTGTCAGTGAAATTGCCAAGTCGGCAAAGATCGATAATTCACGAGTCAGTCGTTTTCTGAACGGAGATTTTAAGAAGCTGACACCAGTGTTAAGAAGGTTGTGTAAAACCCTCCACATTCCATTGAACGAGTTCCATCAGGATGCAACGTCCTCCAGCCTTTCGCCGGACATAATGAAGGCGATGCAACGGATTGTTGGCCGCAATCCAAAGAAAATCCTCGCTGCGCGTAAATTGCTCCAGAACTTGGAAATTTTAGCATTTAATGGTCGCACCCGTCGGAGTAACGCACGGGAAGCTTAAAACATAGGAACCCAAATCTTCTGAAGCTTTTGCGTGGCCGGTAAAGCTAATCACGCCCGCACCAGCCGCACCGCGCCGCTTTTGGCGGACACCAGCGCGCCGAATTTTATCAGCATCGCTTGCGCCACCGGCGAAATGACCGGGCGCGTGTCGGTTTTGTCATACACGGTCGTCTTGCCGACAGTGGTATCGGCGTAGGATTTCAGCCCTTCGCCCGGCGGCGATGCTGTGCGGTCGGCAATCAGAAGTTCCCGCGCCATTTCACACGTCGCCTGCACCACGGCCAGCGGCACGATGCTAA
>PLYV01000033.1 GCA_003151855.1 Limisphaerales bacterium
GATTGTTCCAGCGGTTGTCCGTGACACGCGCGGGGATGAAGCGCGTTTCCGTCTCGCGTTTTTCCAACATCGGGAGGACGAACTTCGTCCGATACCAGCCGTGACCCACGCCACCGGGATTCGTGGTCGAATAGATGCGCGGGCGGAAATTTGGTTTGCTCGTGCGGCAACAGGTGGAAATGTCCTGGTATTTTCTGGCGGTAAGCGTGGTCGCTTCCTCGATGCCAATCACGTCGTATTCCAAACCGAGGTAGGCATCAATGTCCTTCTCGTTCTGGAAATGACCGGCGATGATCCGCGACCCGTTGGCGAACGTCAGCACGCCGCGAAACGCCGAGAAATCGTGTTTCAGCTTGCCGAACAGCCGGCGGCGCAAATCCTCGAAGTGTTCCAGGTTGGCCTTGCCGACCTTGCGGAGCAAAAGGCATTTCAGCCCCGGCACGCGCTGGCAATCGTCCGCCCCCATTTGCGCCAGCAGCCAATGCGATTTGCCGCCGCCGCGCGCGCCGCCGTAGCCGATGGCCGTCGGCCCGTCGGGTGCATCGCACAATCGCGCGGCGGCACTGGCGACCAGTTGCCGCTGCTGCAAAATCACATCGGCTTGCTGGAGGCTATCCATTTGATTCTGCGGACAGCCAGCGCGGCGACCGACCAAAAAATAACGTTCCCAAGGTGTCATGGTTTTACCTCCTCCACATCCACAATGGCCGGTGGCGAATGGTGGCCGTCCGCAAGGACCTCGCCGGGCAACGGCTCCCCATAAATCTTTTCCAGCGCCACCGTGACCTCGACGCGCAGACCCGGCAGATCGTCGCCCTTGCTCCGTTCGCCGTCTGTGCCGAGGCCCGTTGCCAGCCGGCCCAGCTTGCTGGCGATTTCCAGCATCCGGGCAATGTCGGCGAGGTTGGCATAGACTTTGTCCTTTTCCATGAAGGCATCCAGCGCCTTTTCAGCGGCGGCAATCGCCCGCTCATGCAGCCGCCACTCGGTTTCGCGCAGCCGTTGCTCGCGGCTGGCCCATTCCGCCGCCTTGCCGCGCGCGGCGGCCTCGATGGCTTCACGCTCAACGACGGCCAAGTGTGCGCCATGTGCCGCCACCCGTTCGGTCCAGTCATACTTGCCTGACCAGCGTTGAATGAGCCTCGCACTCTTGCCTAACTTTTTTCGAACCACGTCCAATGACCGTTCCGGCCCCAAGCTCAAATACAGGCTGAAGGCCGCAAAGGCTTTGTTGCTCTCACGCGGCTGTTGTTCAAACATCAATGGCATAATTTCCTTTCAAGTGTCAGTCCAATGGCAGGGATGGAAGGGCAACCCGACCCAAGGAGGGTTGTCCCTTTCTCACTGCCTGTCTTGTGGTTTAGGTTCATTATCCTTTAAGGCATGTGAACCTTTTGAACCTTCGCCCAATAAAGCCCGCCCGAATTGATAACTAAACCCGCTGAAATCAGGCGGTTAAGTGCCCGTTTGGCCGTGCTGGTGCTCATGTTTAGCGAGCTTTTGGCTTCGGCCATGATTTTGGTGAATGTTTTGCCATCGTCGGTGATGACCGCATCCATAAATTCCTTGTCCGTGGCCAGCTTGTTTCGGCCTTGGGGCCGGCGGAGCGCATCGGGATTCAGGTCGCTGGCGACCCGCATCAATGGGAAATCCCACGCCAGCACGAACTCCGGCACCTGGGGCAGATTGCGGAGGATACTGGTGACGGTGAAACAGTCCGGTTCCTCGTGCGGCGTCAGCACGATGATGGAGTCCGGGTCGCGTGCCCAAGCCCCGGCACCGCTCATGCGGTCGAGGGCATTTTTGGCCGTGCTGTCGCCCTTGGCAAAATGGTGCGCCACCACGATGGCCGCGCCCGTCTTTTGCGCCAGCGCCTCAAATTCATTCATCAGGCTGGCAATCTCGCCGTTGGCGTTTTCGTCCCGGTTGCCTAGGACTTTGTAAGCCGGATCCAAAATGATCAGGCCGAAGTTGAACTTCGCCAGTTGCTCCTCCAACTTGGGCCGTAGCAGCGAAATATCGGCGTTATGCCCTCGTAAATTCCACAGATGGAAATTTTCCCCAACTTGGCAAGTGTCGCTGACACCGGGCCGGGCCAGGCACAACGCATTGATGCGTTCGGCCAGCGCCCACGGCTGCAATTCAAAATTGATATAGACCACCGGCAGCTTGGTGCAGCGCCGTCCCCACCACGGCTGGCCGCTGGCCACGGAAATGGCGAGGTCGAGCAGACACCATGACTTGTTGCTCTTACTCGTGCCGCCAAGAATCATCTTGCAGCCTTGGTGCAAAATGCCCTCGATGATTTGCGGCGGTGCCACCGGCGGACTCGCCGCGAAATCGGCCAGCCGGATAATTTCCGGCAGCGGCGGCGCGACTGCGCCCAAGTCCACGGCAATGTCCACGGGTTCAGTCATTGGTGGCCGTCCGCCAGGACCCAGATGAGTCGTTGCATTTTCCCATCGCGCCAAGCACCGGGCACGCGCACCGGCTGCGAATAGGTGAACATTTTTGGATCGCAGCCAAACGCCGTCAGCCCGGCCTTGAGCCGGTTTTCCAGAACCTTGTTGCGCGGCGCATCAAACCACGCGTGCAGCGATTTGCCGGCGGTATCAATGATGCAATGCAGTTGGTAATGCATCCGCCGTTGCAGATACGCGAACACCGCGCCGACTTCATCCTTCGTCAGCGTGTCCGACTCGATGACGAGAAACCGCGTGCCGTTGCAGTTCGCGTTGCTGCGCTGAAAAGAACCCGGCTTGAACGACGAGCCACAGGTGAAATTGCCCATGACGGGACCGATCTGATACCAGTCCGCCACCGGCCGGAAATGGGTGCGGTGCTCCTCTTTTCCTGAACTGAACACGTCACCGATCCAGACATGGCAATGCGCCGGCCACAACTTGAGCCAGGTGCGAAATTGATCTTCCGCGTCGCGCTGGTGAACTTGCAGCGGCGAATCTGCGATGATTTGCGCAAACGGCCAGCGGAACCGCTCGAACATTTCCGGCTTGAAGCGCTCCGCCAGCATTTTCACCGTGGCGAGCGTCACCGCCTCGCCGGCATCGTGGCCTTCGGCGCGGGCCTGCGCCTGAATCGCCGCGCGCGGCAGCACTTCACCGCTGGCTTGCAGCACATCACCACTGCGTAAAACTTTTCCACCCGGCAACGCAATCTCCCAACTACCAACTGCCAACGCCTGCCGCAACCGCAGGTTGCTGGCCGCGACCGCCGCCGCGCACGACGCATGAAAACAATGAATCGTCGGCGCACCGTCCACGCTCACGCGGCAATCCTTTTTCCCCGTCGGCTGCGTATGCAACGCCTCGCCCGGACAACGACAAAACCCGCTGACTTCGCTCTGCCAGTCCACCGCGCCGACGATGCTCGTTGCGATATGTCTTGGATCATTCATGGTTGCCAGTCCGGCACGGACCCGTGCGCCAGCACTCGCGGATCAGTCATGGCGGCTGTCTGCAAGAACCTTCGCGTCTTTGTTCCTTTGTTGTTCAATGGCCTTTATGCACCGCAGGCACGTCACCCCGCTCAAATCCATCTGCCATTCGCAGCGCGGGCGGCTTTTGCCCACGCCGCACCGCGCCGCGCTGCCGGCCAGCCGATGCACCTTGCCGCCCTCAAATAAAGTCGCGTTCATGGTTGCCAGTCCGGCACCTCGTCGCCGGTTTCCGTGACGCCCATGTCGCGCAGCGCGGTGGCCAGGACATCCGGGCGATGCCGAAACATCTGCATTTGCCGGACACAATCCCAGTCACCGCCCCGGTTGTTGACCACGGGCCGGGCTTTGCTCGGACAGGTGGCGCGCGACATTTCAGCCGGCGCGTGTGCTTTGTAAGTGTGCATATATCTCCTTTCAAAAGTTGAGTTTTGGTTCGCAGTGGTTTTTGACGGCCTGAATGAAGTCCGCCGGTCGTTTCAGAATTGCCGTCCCGACGTGCGGCGGCAGATGGAGCAAATTCTTCGCTCCGTAACGGGCGGCGATGAAGCGCAGGATCATGGCTTCCACCAGCGCCTCACCGCCCAGCAGCCGGTGCAGCCGTTCCACCGTCGCCACCGGCAGCCTTCCCGTAGCGGCGTCTCGGCAGAGCGCCGCCATTAGTTGTTGGCTGTTTTCCATTGCCGTGTTTCCAGTGGTGGCCCGTCCGGCGCGGACTTAGACCGCCACGCCCAGCGCCGCCGCCACCTTCGCGGTGAGTTTCACATCGTTGCGCAGATAGGCTTCCGCCGATTGGCGGTCGCTCTGCCAGAGTTCTGCGAAGGCTTTGCCGTCGCCGTTTTTAGTGCCCACGCCAAGATGCTTGGCAATGGAATCCAAAGACCCTTTGGCCTGCCGGTCGCCGAGCTGCCAGCAATCGCGCAGGTCGGTCAGTTGATCATCCCAATACCGCCCGCGCCGCAGACCAAACG
Source organism: Limisphaerales bacterium (assembly GCA_003151855.1). GTDB lineage: Bacteria > Verrucomicrobiota > Verrucomicrobiia > Limisphaerales > UBA11358 > UBA11358. Next base: position 4,426 of record PLYV01000033.1, read on the forward strand.
GCACTGGCACCTTCAGTTTCCACGACCGCCGAATGAGAAACGGCAGGTCGAAGTTGAAGATGTTGAATCCGACCAGCGGATTCAGCCGGCCCATTTCCCCGCGCACCAGCGCCCAAAACTCGCGCAGCGTTTGCGCTTCATCATCGTGGCCGATGATCAACAGTTCCCGCTGGTCGCCGGGTTCCCGGTTCAGTTCATTGTCCCGCTGGTTGAAACAGGGCGTCACCAATAGCGCGCCGATGGCCAGCACGCGCCCCGTCAGCGGGTCGAGCGCCGCGCGCTCGATGAAATCCCGGCGATGATTCGCCTCGGCCTCGGCAATCTTCTCCGCAATCTTCGCGGGATCTTTCAGATTGCCCGTCTTCACTTCCGCCGGGTCGAAAGCTGGCAGTATCGCCAGCAGTTCGTTTTCCGGCAGCGGTCCCGTCTCGATGTCAAAAATGATGTTTTTCATATTTGTTGTGGGGTGGTGGCCGTCCGCTAGGACTTCAGAACGGCACATCATCGTTGTTGTCGAAGGGAGCCGCCGCCGGAGCCGGAGCCGCCGGCACCGTGGCGCGTGGCGCAGCCACCGGTGCCGCTGCCGTGGGGGCCGGGGCCATCGGCTGCGGCGAAGCCGCCTTGAGTGCAGACTTCGTCTGCCATTCGGCGTAACGCAGACGCGCCGCCGCCGGATCGTAAGTGCCGCTGGGCGCGACCTTCCGCGTCGGCTTGCTCACCGCATCAATGCTGGCGTAGGTTTTGCCGGACAGATTTTTCTGGTGACTGATGACCAGCGTGCAGCACGCGCCCAGCAGCTTCGCCAGGTCAACTATCTCGCCCGGCAGCACCGGACGCCCGCGCCACTTGCCGAGGAAATCCGCCAGCTTCGCCTTCGGATTCAACGAGGCCGTGAAGTTTTTCGACACCGAGCAAGGTTTGCCGTCATCGGTTTTTGCTTCCGACTCAAAAACCAGTTTCACCTTGTTGACCATTTTCTTCTGCCCCTGGAAATCCGTTTCCACGAGGCCCAAGTCCATCACATCCACGCATACGGCGGGATGGATGCCTTCGGGATGCGGCTGAAAATCGCCGCCATCTTTGCATTGCAGGATCAGGTTGCTCATATGTTTTGTTCTTTCGATGTTTCTGTTTTGTTGTCTGTTGCTGACGGTTGGAGACACACATCTTCAGCCGAGATTGTTTGGGTTTCAGGATTGGTGGCCCGTGCGGCACGCACCCATTCGAGAATCAGCAGCGCGTCGGCGGTCTTGAGGGTGACGTTGAGATCAGGAAACCGCCGTTGCGCTTCCGCCTTGAGCTTGTTTTTCCATTCGCGCGCCGTGGCGCAGTTCGACGCCGTGCCGAGGCCAAACGCCTTCTGCCAAACCTGCGGACGCACCAGCACCAGTTTGATGCCCAGCGTTTGCACCACGCCCTTGATGAAGCCGTAGCCCTCGCCAAACTTGAACATCGCCGAGCCAGGTTGCGCCTTGCCCGCGAACCCGCTGACTTCCTCCAGCACGCAGATCGTTTCCACGTCCTCGACTTCGGCTGTCCGGTAAATGTCGCGGATCAGTTCCATCACATCGCCCTGCGTCGCCGGCATCGCATGGCAGACCGTTTTGCCGAACATGGAAACGGCCACGCCACCGGACACGCCGGGATCAATCGCAATGGTGACGTTCACGGCCTGCCTCCTTTCGTGATTGTGCGCGCTGGTGGCCCGCCACAAGGCGTGGGAGTCTGAATTGATGGCTTGGTTGCCAGTGGCGCTGCCACCGGCACTCCCCGGACAACGGTGAAATTGGCGGTCAGATGTTCCACCACCGCCGGCCAGTGGAACCGCACCGCATGACCCAGCCGCAGGAACGGCAGCAACCCCTCCTGCTGCCAGCGCTCGACGGTTCGCACCGTCACCTTGAGCAGCACCGCCACCTCGTCCGGCGTCAGCAATTCCTCACGCGGTTCATTCCGCACCGCCCGCGCCGCCTTCATTCGGTTGTTCGTTGACATGGTTTCTAGGTGGACTCGCAGCGATTTATGGCCCCCTGCAAGGAGAGCCAGTGGCGCTGCCACCTGTAAACGGCGGGATGTTCAAAATGGCGGAAGCCGGAAATAAAAAAGCGCCTGCAAACACAGGCGCTATCCTCATTTTGAACTGTTCAAAATAAGTTCAAAATCCAAGTCCGTAGCAACCATTTCGGCCATGAAAAAACCCTCTCGGTAATGAGAGGGTTGGCCTTTGTGGCTTGGTTTCTTTGTTGTTCAATCTGCTTCCGCGTCATCCGTCAAACCCCGCCGGTAAATTTTCCGTGCCCGCGAGTCGGCGGTGGCAACTTCCATCTCGCCCAGGCGCGACGCCAGCGCGCGTAATTCCGTCACGGGCCGTTTCATGCGCCGTTGAATTTCCGCCGCGCGCGATGACACCAGTCCCGGTGAACACCCGCATTGCTTCGCTGTGGCCGCTTGCGAAAGTCCCTCCAGCACCAGCAGCCGGAAAACCCGGCCCAACGGCGCTTTGCGATTCCGCTGCCCATCATCCAGCGCCTTCATCAGCGCAAAAACGCGCACGGCTTCATTGTCACTCACCGGCTCAATTTCCGCCTTCCGATTTCCGCTTTTCGAATTTCTCGCAGTCGGCGGCCCCATCGCCAGCCCCACGACCCCGGCGCGGATCTCCGACAGCACGGCCTTGATTTCATCCACCCACGATGGCCGGTGCGGCTTGCCTTGAGGAGCGTCTTGCCTGCCATCATCATTCCCGCCGGCAGGTTGCCGGTTCTCGTCAGGTTTCAGGTCTCCAGTTTCAAGTTTTGTTTCACTGCCATCCTCCCGCCGCGTAGAACCCTCCGCTTGGACCGTTTTATGGCTGCCGTCGGGGTTATGCTGGGACGCGTGCGTCACCACGTTGTAGGAAACCCCGAAAATCATCAAAACGTGCAACAGGTTTCCAATCGCCCGGATGATCGCCAATTTCCAATGGGGCACCGCCGGAGAAGTGCCGCCGGTCGGCGGCGCGGGAGCTAAAACCTCGTTGAAAAACCACTTGAATTCCAACTGCAAATCCGTCGGCACCTGGGCGTAAACCGGCCCGACCAAAGGCCTACACCCGGCACCGCACGCCTCGCATTGTTGTCCTTGAAGTTTCTGGAGCGCCGGGCAAGGCCGTCCGGCGCTCCGACAAGATTCGCCATCCGTTGATTCCATAAAAAATCCCCAACCGGTCTGGATTTATTCCCCGCGCGCGGACGCCAGACAATCCCGTCCCACGCGCGCCGCATACCACCACCCGGCGGAATACGGGCAAATTTTATTTGAAACTCACTTCAGCCGACGAGATTTCGCCTTGGCCGGCCGAGCCGCAGTTTTTTCCAACTGATCTTCGGCCAGGGCGCTGACTTCCGAAACTTTTACACCCAAACCAACCGCAATTTTCCACACGTTTGAAACAATCAGGTTTTGCACCCCGTTTTCGAAATTGCCGATGGCTTGCCGTGACACCCCCGATTTTTCCGACAAAGATTTGACCGAGAATCCGCGTTTTACGCGTTCCTCTCTCAAAACACCTGCCAAAGCTGAGCAGAATGGATCGGTGTGGTGGTCACTCGTCACCCTGCATTAATACTCAAATAAAAGCCCAAGCATGAATGACCGAGTTCGGGCACCCCTCACCGCCGCAGCGTTCCCCATCCTTGCCGCCGCCCTTCGCGCCATGCTTTTCTTTCCAATGGCCCGTCCGGCACGGACCCACCGGTCAGGACCTGGTCAATCACCGCCAGTTTCTCCGGCGGCACATTGTTGAAGACGCGCACCACCTCGCCATCATTGGCAGCCGCGCTGGAATCGGGGAGGGTGTCCACAGGCGGCGCTGGAGTGTGCTTCGCCTCTGGCGTTTTCCATGATAATTCCTCACCCCGGCACGCGGACGTGCGTCAGCCGCCTGTGAATAATAGTGATATAATGGAGCCAATGCTTTGACCCGGCGTTCAAAATCAGGTGCAAAACCGGCGCTGTTACAGATGAAACGTCGAGTGAAATCCAATGTCAGAAGTTAGGCGGTCATCATAAATTGTCCAGCAAATGTCAAAATATGACGCTATGGAACCAGCTGTGCCAACGAATGTTACAAACGCGTTAACAAGTAAAATAACTTTAAAAAGTTCTTGAAATATTTTTTAACAGGAGTAAAAACGTATTATAAGTAACGCCAGTCGTTTTGGGCGGGATTTAGTTGGGTATGGCAATCATTGGAAAATGTATTTTGGATAATCGGCTGGCAGGCTTGCCAAAGCTGATGGGGAAGCATTGTCTTCACGTGGTTCACAATCCGCGCGGTTCATCTTGGTTCTTTTTTCTCTCATGAAAACTTCAAGTTTAATTATTGCGTTGCTGGCTTCAATGGTCACGGCCACATTTGGGCAGGCGGTCAACACGCCAACGAGCGCCAAGTCGTCGCAAGTGGTGGCTCCCCAGTTGCCTGCTGATACAGAGTTTCGTGTGACAGATCGCGGGGCAAATCACCGTATCTGGCAGCGCGAGACGTATGAAATGTCACCCAGTGGCCAGGTGGTGCCCCGCATCCACAAATATGCGGAGTTAGCGACGGGAATGCACTATCAGGATGCCAATGGCCAGTGGGTGGAATCGCAAGAAAAGATTGAAGCGTTTTCCGGCGGCGCGGTGGCCCGGCATGGCCAGCATCAGGTCATCTTTGCCAACAACCTGAATTCGCAAGGTTCGATAGACATGCAGACGCCCGACGGCAAGCGGCTGCGCAGCAATATTCTTGGGGTGATGTATGTGGACACTGCTACCGGGGACGCGGTGGTGATCGCCCGCTTGCAGGATTCGGAAGGGCAACTGATCTCTGATAATCAGGTGCTGTATCCAAACGCTTTTGAAGGGGTGAAGGCGGACGTGCAATACACCTACCGTCGGGAAGGATTTGAGCAGGATGTCATTTTGCGTGAACAGCCGCCCACGCCGGAATCTTTCGGGATGGATTCGGCCACGACGGAGTTGGAAGTGTTCACGGAGTTCATCAATCCTCCCGCAGCGAGCGTAAAAGATAGCAACGATGACAATGGCTTGGAGGCGGATCAGGAGATTGGCTGGGGTGATGTGATGCTCGGTCGGGGCAAGGCGTTTAATCTGGGGGATCAGACCACGCCGGCTCCCGTGGCGAAGCGTTATGTAAAGATTCAAGGACGGTATTTTCTGTTGGAGAAAGTCCCAGTGGAGGACATTCAGCAGGACGTGGTCAAACTACCAGAACAGGCGGCCAACCCGGTCAAACTGCCGGTGATGGCGTTCAACCGCCTGACCTTGCCGAAAACCCCGCTGGCCCGGTCAGGAGCCAGCCCCATGCGCCTGGCATCCTCAGCTTTGCCGGATAAGGGTTATGTGCTGGATTATGTGACGATTAACAGCGACCAGACCGGCTATACATTTCAAGGAGACACCACCTATTACATCAGCGGCACGGTTGCCTTGTATGGCACCAATACCTTTGAAGGCGGCGCGGTTTTGAAGTTTGCCACCAATGGCGTGGTTACCATGCATCCGGGGGGCAGCGGTTTGCTGGGCATCAATTGGCCGGCGGTTGCCTATCGGCCGGTGATCTTTACCGCCAAGGATGACAACACCGTTGGGGAGAACATTAGTGGATCCACAGGCAACCCAACCGGCTATTACGGTAACCCCATGTTGACTCTGGCCACCTTCTCTCCGCAAACCGCCTTAACTGATTTGCGCATATCTTATGCAAATACTGCCGTCGGATGCTACAGTGGCAATTTCAAGTTCAATGATGTTCAGGTCGTCAATTGCCAGAACGGGTTTTCACTTGGGAGCGCGAATGTGTCTCTTGGCAATGCCCTGTTTGCGAACACTAAAACCAATATCATCTTTCAGGGTGGGTCAACTCTGACTGCGCAAAATGCCACCTTCAGCGGCTCCTCAATTCTCGCTACGGCTCCTTCCTCTCCGAACGGGTCTTATCTTGCGCTGACCAATTGCGTTCTGGCGAATGTCACGAACCTTGTCTCGGGTTCGCTAGTTACAACGAATGGTAATTTTAATGGCTTTTACCAAAGTCCGGTGTTTGGCATAAATTTCGTCACCAACGCTTTCTTCCCATTTCAAACCGTGGGGGGCGGCTCGTATTATCTGACCAATGGCTGCAACTTCTTGAATGTCGGCACCACCAATATTTCTCCGACAGTGTTGGCCGACTTGAAGATGAAGACCACCTGTCCGCCCATTGTCTATTCCAACACCACCGTTTCCATTGCCACCACGTTTTCACCCCAAGCCCAACGCGACACCGACATTCCAGACTTGGGTTATCATTACGATCCCATCGACTATATCTTTGGGGGTGTTCAAATAAACAGCAATGTCACGGTTACAGCGGGCACTTCGGTTGCCTGGTTTGAGTTGACGGGAAGCCATAGTGGAAATGCCTATGGTTTGAACCTGAATAATGGCGTTTCGGTCACATTTAACGGCACAGCTACTTTGCCCTGCACCTTTGTGACGTATAATTCGGTTCAAGAGGTATCCAAAAATGTTTGGGAGCCTGTCAGTGGCTGGCCTGGGGGAATAGCGGATGGAGGTTCATATGACCCGAATAATCCTTCCGTATTGAACGCCTGCTTTACGCGTTTCGCAGCCCTGGCCGGACAAACCGGGTATTTCAGGGACGGCACCAGCGGGCAGCCTTTGGTTATTCGGGCAACCGATTGCGAATTGCGGGGAACCTGGGGTGGCTATAACATTTTAGGTTCCTTTACGAATTGTCTGTGGGATCGCGTGAATTTCTGGCAGGGCACCAGCTCGACATATCCCTACGAGATTTTAAGGAATTGCACATTACATGGAGGTTCATTTGACATTGTTCATTGGGAAAGTGGGGCTCCTTACTGGTATTCGAGTGTTTACAATTGTGCTTTCGATAACGTAAGCATTAGTATCGACGATCCTTTTGGCGTCAACACCAACTACGCCGACTACAATTTTAATGCGTTTGCTCAGGGGGCAAACCAATTGAATCCAGAAGGGACAAACAACGTTACGGTAACAAAATATAACTGGCAGAGCAGTTGGCTGGGCAACTATTACCAGCCCACCAACAGCCCGCTGATTAATAAAGGCAGCACTACGGCAGATCTCGTCGGCTTCTACCACTTCACCACGCAGACCAATCAGGTGAAAGAGACTAATTCCATCGTGGACATCGGCTATCACTATGTCGCTACCGATGCCTATGGCAACCCGATTGACACCGATGGGGACGGCACACCCGATTACCTGGAGGACGCCAATGGGAACGGCATCTTTGACGCCGGCGATTTGGGGAACTGGTTGATCAGCCCTTTTAACGGACTGTCCACTGCCAATGGCTTGTCAGTGTTTACCCCTCTTAAATAATTTATCCGCCATTTACCAATACAAAGTTACCATGAAATACTTAAAGAATACGCATCGTTGGTCAATGCTGACGATGCTGGGGTTGATGATTTTTGCGCTCCGCACAATATTGCCAAATGCTAAGGCAGACCACTGTAATCTTACGTGTGCTGGCGCTCGTGTTTATGCTGGTAGCTATATATGGTCGGATCCATCCAGCGCCACTTGCTCAAATTCAGTCGTCACAAATCCGCCGGCATTTAAAGCGAGCCCCTGCGATTTGCCCATGGAAATTTACGCTTACGCTAGTATGACAGAAGTGCCTCCAGGAAATGATTTGCCAACTTTTACACCGACACATTCCGGTGGTATCGGCATTTCTAATATAGAAAGCGGTCCAACTTGGGCACGTTATATGGTTTATATTAAGGATCCAGATCATCCAGAAGGATCTGCCGGAGTTACTGCCTCGGTTACAGGTATACCCATTTATACTACCAATACCGATACTTACAAAGCAACTGGGACGATTGAAGTAAAGAAAAGCTGTGGCTGCTCCAAGGCGAATGCGTCGTCTTCACCCAGTTTGGGATCGGGCACCGGCGACAACAATAGTGTTGATTTCACCTGGAATCTTGGGTTGGCTTCCCCCGTTGAAGACGCCGGGCAGATTTGGTTGCGCGCCGATGCCCCCACGGCAAACTTGGCGACGCCGGCGGCTTTGCAAATTCCTTTTAACCGTTCCGATGTAACGGTAATAACGAATACGGGCGGCACGATTGTTCAGGTCAACACGCCACAAGGGTTGGTTAATGTGGCGGTAATAAATGCTTACGAGTATGCGTTGCAGTTTTTTTATGCCACCAATGTCACCGCAATGAGCGGTGGGTTATATGGCACCAATGCCGCCGCCTTTGATACTTGGGACATCAACAATCCGAATGGGGCGACGAACAATAACCAGCTTTTAATCACCGAGACACCCGCCAATGGTGGGGTCAGCCGCCAGTTCCAATATACCTACAATGCGACTAACTATCAGTGGAATCTGCTTCAACCCGACGGACAAAGCGTATTATCCACTTGGAAGGTTCCCGATGCAAGCAATGTGACCATCACAAATTATTACCGGCAAATCAGCCTGGGCGGGCAGGTGGTCAGCCAGAGTTGCAAGACTTACAAATATCTTCCAGGGCCGGATATAAAACTGCTTTTGCAGGAAATCAATGGCACTGGAGCCACATCAACCACCAATTATTACACCTACTATACTAATGGCACCGCCGCCAACCTGCTTCAGCGGGTGGATTATGCCGATGGCAACTGGATTTACTACACCTATGATGACTTTGGGCGTAAACTCAAGGAATATGCCGCCTATGACAACAGTGCCCCGCCCGCCACCGGCGAGCCTGATCCCCTGGTGGATCATTGCAAACTGACCACTTATACTTATGCTACCGATCCCGACCAGAATTCTATGGCCAATTCTTGGTTGCCTTATTCAACTGAAGTGGATATTCCCGTGCTGGGGGAGGACGGTTGGGAATTGCACGAGGTTGCCTACCAGACTGAAGCTGCGGGTAGTGGCAGTTCTTACATGCAGCGCTACATTAATCCCGCGGTGGATTCAAGCTATTTGGAAACCGATACCTATTCGTCTGTATCGGGTATTACGGCTGGTCGGCCCACATCCGTTTGGTCGCCTGACGGAACCCAAACGACCTATTCTTATCCCGATCCTTTTACGACCGTTACCACCGATCCTGACGGCTCCCAAACCACGAATGTGGTGGATGATTTAGGCCATCCGCTCTCCCTGACCAAAATTGATGTGGCCACGGGCGTGGTGCTGGCGCAGCAAGTATATTCTTACACAAATTCATCGGGAACCTTGTATGACCAGCTTCGCCGCAGTTATGACTTAACTGATTTGGCGGGGCGGGTGACGCAGTATCGTTACAACGATTGCTGTGGTCTTTACACCATCACAAGTCCCGATGGCGTCATGACACAATATGCTTATGACTTGATGAAGCGTCCGGTTGCCAGTCTGCTATCCACCAACCAGGGCGGCAGTGGGATTCTTAGCACCAATAGTTTGGACGCCGCCGGACAAGTCCTGCAAACCCGGCGCGTGGGCACTGATGGCAGCACCCTGCTGCTCAGTCAGGCGCAATACGACTTGTTGGGCCGGGTCGTTCGCCAGACCAATGCGTTGGGCGGAGTCACTACCACCGCCTATGGCGTCGTCAATCACCAGAGCTGTGTCACCAATACCTACCCGGATGGCGGCACCCGCATTGAAGTGTATTATCGGGATGGCCGGTTGCAGAGTGTTTCTGGCACCGCCGTGCATCCCATGCAATACGTTTACGGAGTGGAACCGGACACGGACGGGAACAGGCGTGAATATACCCAGGAAATCAAAGTAACCTCCACTGGTGGCACCAACGAATGGATCAAAACCTACGTGGATGGCGTCGGCCGTGCTTACAAGACCATCTATTCTGCCGCCACCCAGCCATACCCTTGCAGCCAGTCATTTTACAATCAATACAGCCAGCTTTGGAAGCAGGTGGATCCCGATGGCGTTACCACCTTGTCGGTTTACAACAACGATCAAGGCGATGTGAACCAGGGCCAGTTGCAATATAGCATCACCGCCTTGAGTGCCGATGCCGTCGCGATTACGGACTATGATGACCTTGTTAATACTTGGTTGGAAACGCTCATGGCCAACGGGGTTGACCGCATCCAGAAGGTGAGCAGATCCGTGGTGCCAGCCAGCAATGGGCTGCCCGATCTGGTGCAGCAAGACACCTATGTCTGGACCAATGGCGAGACTGACCTTTCTGGCACATTGGTTTCCAGCCGGAAAAAGTCCACGGATGGCCTGCAATCGTGGAATATTGCCTATGCCGATGCGATCACTTCGGTGACCAATCAAACGATTGTTTCTCCCGGCAGTTCACGCACCGAAATGGCCGTGGCCCCGGACGGTTCCTACACCATCAACACCTATTCCTATGGCCGTTTGGTTGCCAGCACCCGGTATGATTCAGGGAACAACTCTATTGGCAGCACAAGTTATACCTATGATGCCCACGGTCGGCAATATCAAGTAACCGATGTCCGCAATGGCACCACCACCTATGGTTACACCAATTCCGATCAGGTCAGTTCCGTGACCATGCCGGTTCCCGGTGGCGGGCAGGCGGCGGAGACGACCACCACCCTTTACGACAACCTGCTGCGGCCATGGAAAACGATTCAACCGGACAATTCAGCCGTGACGAACGTCTATTTGCTCACCGGCGAATTGGGAAAACAATCCGGCTCCCGCACCTATCCAGTGGGCTACAGTTACGATTACGCCGGGCGGATGCAGACGATGACGAACTGGAGCAGTTTCAGTGGCGGCACAGGCGCGCGGGTGACGACTTGGAATTATGACAGCCAGCGCGGCTGGCTGACGAACAAGGCCTACGCCGATGGCAATGGCCCGTCCTACGCCTACACGCTCGCCGGCCGCCTGCAATCCCGCTCTTGGGTGCGGCTGGATGGCAACGGCAATCCTCTGTCCACCACCTACGCCTACGACAACGCCGGCAGCCTGACGAACATCGCCTATTCCGACAGCACACCGTCCGTGACCAACAGCTACGACCGGCTGGGCCGGTTGATTCAAATCGGCGGGACGAGTTACACCGAGTCCATGACCTATAATCTGGCCAATGAATTGTTGACCGATTCCTTCACCGGCGGACCGCTGGCCGGCCTTTCCATCACGAACCGCTACGATTCCTTGTTGCGGCGCACAAACTTGTCTGCCCTATCTGCCAACTCCCAGCTCCTATCTGCCAATTACGGCTACGACAACGCCTCGCGCCTGGCCAGCGTGAACGATGGCAACAGCGATTCCGCAACGTATTCGTATGTTGCCAATTCCCCGCTGGTGAGCCAGATTGGGTTCACGAACGGCACAACGCAGCGCATGACCATCACCAAGACATACGACTACCTGAACCGGCTGACGCAGATTTCGTCTGTGCCTTCGGCATCCGTGGCGGTGAACTATAATTACACCTACAACCCCGCCAACCAGCGGACCAAAAACGTCCTTGCCGACGGCAGCTACTGGGTTTATCAATACGACGCCCTCGGCCAGGTGACGGGCGGGACGAAATACTTTGCGGATGGCACGCTCGTCCCCGGCCAGCAGTTCGGCTACCAGTTTGATGACATTGGCAACCGCAAGCAGACCACGGCGGGCGGCGACCAAAGTGGCGCGGGCCTCCGGCCTGCGAATTACACGGTCAACAACCTGAACCAGATCACGGCGCGGGATTATCCGGGCACGAATGATGTCATTGGTGCTGCGCTGGCGACGAACACGGTGACGGTGAACGGCCAGACGGCTTGGCGCAAGGGTGAATACTTCTGGGCGCTGGTCAAATCCAACAACACCGCCGCCGCGCAGTGGGAAGGTATCAAGGTCGTGAGCGGTGGAAATACGAATAACGGAAATCTTTTCGTTCCAAAAACACAGGAACAGTTTGGCTACGATGCCGACGGCAACCTGA
>PLYV01000298.1 GCA_003151855.1 Limisphaerales bacterium
TGCAGAACGCGCGCTTCTGGTGTTCGGGAAAAGCCTGGATGCTCGTCAGCCCCTTGTCGTTGATGATGACAATTTCGCCCGGCTCCACGTCGCGGACGAACCGCGCGTGGATCAAATCAAACGCCGTCGTCTCGCTGGACAGCACATACGCGCCTTCCGCCGTTTTACCAATCGAGAGCGGGCGGAAACCATGCGGGTCGCGCGCGCCGATGAGTTCCTTTTCCGTCATTATCACCAGCGAATACGCGCCCTCGATGCGGCGGATGCTCTGGACGAGCGAATTCGCCACGCCGCCCATTTCCGGCTGCGCGAGCATCATGATGATGATCTCGCTGTCCACGGTCGTTTGAAAAACGAGGCCGCGTGATTCCAGTTCGTCGCGGAGTTTGGCGGCGTTCGTCAAATTTCCGTTGTGCGCCACGGCAATCTGGCCGCGGGCGCAGTCCACCGTGAGCGGCTGGGCGTTGCGGAGCGCGGAGGAACCGGTGGTGGAATAGCGCGTGTGGCCGATGGCGCGGTCGCCGACGAGTTCGTGGAGGATTTTCGGGTCGTTGAAAATCTGCGGGACGAGGCCCATGCCGTGGTGCTTGTAGAATTTGCCGTCGTGGCAACTGACGATGCCGGCGCTTTCCTGGCCGCGATGTTGCAGGGCGTAGAGGCCGAAGTAGGTCAGTTCGGCGGCATTCGCATGGCCGAAAATGCCGAAGACTCCGCAGTAATGTTTGGGGTAGTTTTGGGGTGTTTTTTGCATCGCGCGCGCCGCTGAATTTGACCAGAAAAAGGCGGTCCGCGCAAGCCGGAACAAGTTTTTGCGGGCCCGGCACGTTGCCGTCGCCGCGCGGATGCCCAGCATCTTGTTGGACTCGTGCCGGGTTTTGTGTATTGTCAGCCCCAAGGAATTGCGCATGGAAAAACCCGGCACCGGCCAGAAGGCCCTCCAGATCAACCTCGACGCCAAGCGTTACGGCACCTTCGCCGAGATCGGCGCGGGGCAGGAGGTTGCACGCTGGTTTTTCCACGTCGGCAAGGCGTCCGGCACCGTCGCCAAGACCATTTCCGCCTACGACATGGCCGTAAGCGACGCGATTTACGGCGCGAGCGACCGCTACGTCAGCCGCAAACGGCTACAGGCGATGCTGGATCGCGAGTTTGATCTGCTACTCCAGCGCCTCGACAAAAGCATCGGCGACCGCCGCACGTTTTTCGCCTTTGCCAACACGGTGACGACGAAACACATTTCCAAGGCCGGCGAGGAAGGTGGCCACGGCTGGCTCGGCATCAAGTTTCAAAACCTCCCGCGCAGCGCGCCGTCCACCATCATCATCCACGCGCGGATGCTCGATTGGGAAACGGCGCGGCAGCAGGAGGCCATCGGCACGCTCGGGGTGAACTTGATCCACGGCGCGTTTTACCAGCACGTCGAACCGGAGCGGCTCATCGGTTCGCTGCTCGATTCGCTTTCGTGGCAGCGCATCGAGGTGGACATGATCAAGTTTTCCGGCCCGGCCTTCGCCGGCGTGGACAATCGGCTGATGGCGTTGCAGCTCGTCCAACAATGGTTGACCGAGGCGGCGATGTTCACCGCCGAGGGCGAGAGCGTCATCCCCAGCGAACTGCTCTACAAAAAACCGGTGCTGCTGGAGCGCGGCAGCTTCCGTCCGCTCACCAACCCGATGCTCGACATGCTGGAGCGCGCGCAGGAAATGTTCGTCCAGGAACCCGCGCTGCAAGGCGAGCCGCCCGTGGTGATGTTCGAGATGACGCTGCGCCAGTTGCAGGTGGGCGACGCGATTGACCACCGCGATTTTCTCGACCGCGTGGACACGCTCGGCGCGCTGGGCAAGCCGGTTTTGATTTCCAATTTTCTCCGCTATCACCGGCTTGTCACCTATCTATCGCGGCACACGCAAAAGCCGGTTGGCCTGCCCATCGGCCTCGTGCGCCTGCGTGACGTGTTTGACGAGAAATTTTACACCGACCTGCCCGGCGGTCTGATGGAATCGCTCGGCCAGCTTTTCAAAAACGGCGCGAAGCTCTACGTCTATCCTTCGCTCGACAAAAAGACCGGCCAGCTGACCACGGTGGAAAACATGGAGGTCGCGCCGCACCTGCGCCATCTCTACGCGCACCTCGTCGAAAACAAATTCATCGAGAACATCGCCGGCTACAACGCCGAGATGCTCAAGGTTTATTCCGGCGAACTGCTGGCCAAGATTCACGCCGGCGACGAGTCCACCGCCAATTTTGTGCCGCCGCAGATTTTTGAGCTGATCAAGGCGAAGAAGCTTTTCGGCTGGGCGCAAAGCCCGCCGACGGCCTGACTGCGCAGCGCGCTAGCAACTTTTTCTCGACAACCGGCGCAACCGGTAGCAATGTCCCAAACATGAGACTCTACGGAAAATTTTATCTGTTGCCGGTCATTCGCGGCTTCGTCGCCGCCGCCATTTTTGCCGCCACGCTTTCCACCTTTGCCGCCGATTCGGCCACCACTTATGCCAACTGGATTCAGCCGTGGCGCGAACGCCCCGTCACCAGCCCGGCGCTCGGCGGCGCGGGATTAAAGCTCATTGTCAGCCGCGTGCAGGGCGAGGCGGACGCCGCCGCCGTGGCCGCGATGAATCCGGTAGAGCGCGCCCAGCTTGCGTATCGCATCAAGGTGGCCGCCGCCGAGGTCGCGACTAACGGCAATTTGCGCACTTATTTTATTTCCAACACCGACGCCCGCAGCAGCACCGCGCGTCCGCTGACCGCCGGTGATTGGGCGCTGCTTGACCCGCTGCTGCAACAGTTGCCGGACGACCACGCGCAACTGCCGCCCGCTGGCGAGCGCATCGTCGTGCAGTTTCTCGACGGCGGCCAGTGGCGCGTCCGCGTTTATGACGGGAAGAATCTTCCGCTGGAAGTGAAGGATATGATGGCGCTGCTGGCCAGGCCCTACGACAAACTGTTTTAGACCAGCCGCCCGCGCGCCGGTGCGGCTTTGGCGATTTCCATGGTGTATCGTCCGTGCTTGAATTGCAATTGCAGTTTGGCGTGGAAAGTCCGGGATAAAATTCGCGCCGTCATCGCTTCGGATTTTTTGCCCGCCGCCAGCACGGCGCCATTTTTCAAAACCAAGACGTGCGAGAAAACGGGCATGATTTCCTCGACGTGATGCGTGACCAAGACCAGCGTCGGCGAATTTTTCTGTGCGCCAAGCCGCTGGATGAATTGAAGAAAATGCTCGCGCGCTGCCGGATCGAGGCCGGCACACGGCTCGTCCAGAATCAAAACGCGCGGCTTCGCCATCAGCGCGCGGCCAATCAAAATACGCTGGCGTTCGCCCTGCGACAAAACCTGCCACGGACGCGCAGCCAAGTATTCACACTCAACTTGTTTCAACAACCTTGCCGCCTCGACCTTATCGGTGCGGCTCAGCCGCCCCCAGAAATCTATCATCGCATATTTGCCGCTCGCGACGGTTGCCAGCGCGGGTTCGTCGTCCGCCATCATCTGCCGCACGGACGAGCTGATCAGGCCAATTTTCTTCTGCAATTCCCGCCAGTCGGACTCGCCGTAAGTTTCGCCCAGCACGGAAATCTCGCCGCTCGTCGGCATGAGATAACCGGTGAGCGCGCTCAACAAGGAAGTTTTGCCGGAGCCGTTCGCGCCCAGGATCACCCAATGTTCACCGCGCCGCACGCGCCAGTTCACGTCGCGCAAAATCACCGTGCTGCCGCGCTCAATGCGCAGGTTTTCCACGGCTAAAATTGTTTTTTGGCTTTTCACCAAGCTGCAATCTCCGGCCAGAGCGGCTTCAAGTCGTCGTCCGCCAGCGCCATTTTTTGAATTTCTTCCTGGCCGCCAATTTTCACGGCGCGGTGCAGCCATTTGCGCGCGTCCGCCAGTTGATTCAATTGGCAGGCGTAGCACGACAAGTTGTAGGCGATGACCGGTTCCTTGGGAAATTTTTCCGCCGCCGGCAGCAGCGCGTCCCAAGCCTGCGGCAAACCATCATGGTTCACGCGCCGCAGCGCATACGCCCGGTGCAGCCAGCCGGACGAATCCTCCGGCGCAAATTTTAGTTCCAGCTCCGCCACCTTCAGCGCGTTGCGCCAGTTTTTCTCGTGGGCGCAGAGCAGCCAGCGCGTTTCCAGCACCGCCGGATGCCGCTGCTGCGCAGGTGCGATGGCGTCCAACTCGGCGCGGGCGTCGGCGGGCGCGTCGAGGCCGAGCCAGCCGAGCGCGGCGTTCAGGCGGTGGATGTCGGCGATTTCAAGGCCTTGCACGCGGATAGGAAAACGGTTGTGCGGCGAATTGGCAAGCCGTTGCGATCGCGAGAATTTTCCCGCAGTTGCAAACGGCGTGGAACCGGCTAGTTTGTCGGTGTTATGAAAGTGATTTTCCCCTTGCTGATGGCGGCGGCTTGCACGATCTCTGCCCAAGCCAAACTGGTGACCAAAATGATTGAATATAAACAGGGCGACACGACGCTCGAAGGCTATCTTGCTTACGACGATTCGTTGTCCGGCAAACGTCCCGGCGTGCTCGTCGTGCATCAGTGGCTGGGCCTGACCGATTACGAGCAGAATCGCGCCGTGATGCTTGCGAACCTCGGCTACGTCGCGTTCTGCGCGGACATTTATGGCAAAGGCGTTCGCCCACAGTCCACCAAGGAAGCTGGCACCGAAGCCACAAAATATAAAACCGACCGGGCGCTGCTGCGCTTGCGCGTGAAGGCCGGCTTGGAGGAATTGAAGAAATGTGAATTTGTGGACACCAAACGCGTGGCGGCCATCGGCTATTGTTTCGGCGGCANNTTGAACTCGCCCGCAGCGGCGCGGAGCTGAACGGCATTGTCAGCTTTCATGGCGGATTGGATTCGCCCACGCCAGCGGATGGCAAAAACATCAAGTGCAAGATGTTCGTGTGCCACGGTGCGGACGATCCGTTTGAGACACCGGCGGATTTGGCGGCGTTCGAAAAGGAAATGCGCGATGCCAACGTGGACTGGCGGCTCATCAAATATGGCGGCGCGGTCCACAGCTTCACGCAGCCGATGGCTGGCCATGACAATTCCAAAGGCGCGGCCTACAACGAGCGCGCGGACAAGCGTTCGTGGCAAGATATGAAGCAATTCTTTGGCGAGATTTTCAATTAAACCTTTTCAGCCACAAATGGACACAGATTAAGCACAGATAAGAAAAGAACATTTTCGTTCTGTCATCTGTGTTTCATCTTTGAAAATCTGTGGCTTAACAAACGATGCGCATCACCGGCGGCAATGCGGCACGGCGGATTTTGAAAGTCCCGAAAGGACTGGACGTTCGCCCCACTCCCGATCTTGTCAAACAGGCGGTCTTTAACTCCCTCGGCGCGCGCGTGGTGGACGCGCGGGTGCTGGAGCTGTTCGCCGGCAGCGGCGCGCTGAGCTTGGAGTGTCTGAGCCGTGGCGCGGCCTCGGTGCTGTGCATCGAGAAGTCGCATCGCCACGCGGAATTCATCCGCAGCAACGCGGTCGCGGCGGGCTACGGCGAAATTCTGGAGACGCGCACGCAAGACGTTTTTCCCGCGATGAACCAACTGGCGGAAAGCGGCCGGCAGTTTGATTTGATCCTCGCCGATCCGCCTTACGGCGAGAAAAATGTGAACCGCCGCTCGACTTCATTCGCGCAGCAACTGCTCGACGACAAAAATCTGCCCAAGCTGCTCGCGCCCGGCGGCAGGCTGGTGCTCGGCCATACGAAACGCGACACGCTGGAACTGGTCGCGCCGTGGACGGAAGTGAAAATGCTCAAGCACGGCGACACCGTGATGCGTTTTTTGGAAGTCGCGTAACGGTAGGGCGGCGGCGCTGCGCCGCCCTAATCAAAAGGCTGACCGGCAGGTCAGCCCTGCCAAATCAAGCTTCTGCCGCCTCGACGGCTTCGCGGATGGTCTGCTTGAATTTTTCCAAGCCCTGGTCAAACGCGGCGGAAATGGGCAGCACGGAAATCTTTTTGATCTTCTTCTTAAACTGTTTCAAATTTTCCTCGGCGATGGCTTCATCCATTTTGTTGGCGACGACGAGGCGTTCTTTCTTGAGCAGTTCGGGATCGTAAAGTTCCAGTTCCTTGAGCAACTGCTTGTAATCGTCCCACGGCTTGCNNGCGGTTGTCCGTGCCGGCCATGTCGAGCAGCAGCACGAGGATTCGGCAGCGCTCGATGTGGCGGAGAAATTCGTGGCCGAGGCCGACGTTGTTGTGCGCGCCTTCGATGAGGCCGGGCACGTCGCAAACGGTGAGCCGCTTCCAATCGGCATATTCCAAAATGCCGATCTGCGGCGTCAAAGTCGTGAACGGATACGCCGCAATCTTCGGCCGCGCGCGTGAAATCGCGGTGAGCAAAGTGGACTTGCCGGCGTTCGGATAACCCACCAGGCCGATCTCGGCCATGATGCGAAGTTCCAAAAGAAATTCGCCTTCCGTGCCGGGTTCGCCCGGCTGCGCAAAACGCGGCGTTTGGTGGCGCGCGGTCGCAAAATTACGGTTGCCCAAGCCGCCGCGACCGCCTTTGCTCAAGATAAATTGCTGGCCGTGCGTTGTGAGGTCGGCCACGAGCGTGCCTTTGTTTTCAATGCCGTCCGGCGTTTCTTCGGCTTCCGGCTCCTGGCTTAAATCAATTTCCAGCGCGGATTTCCCCTGCGACGTGCGGAAGAGCGGGCGCTTGCCGGTGCTGGTGCCGAGCATCATGTTTTCGCTTTCAGCCTCGTCCTCTTCCTCGTCGTCATCGCGCCGCATCTTTTTTTCAATCGGCGGCGTGGTGTCCGTGAGTTGCCAGACCAAGGTGCCGCACGGAACCTTGATGATGAGATCTTTTCCCGCGTGACCGTCCATGCCCTTGCCCATGCCGCCTTCGCCGGGCGGCGCGATCAGGCGCGGAACATAATACTGCTGGATGAGATTATTCAGGTCGTGGTCGGCCTGCAAAATCACGCTACCACCGCGTCCGCCGTTGCCGCCGCTCGGTCCACCCTTGGTGATATAGGCCTCGCGATGGAACGCGACCGCGCCCTTGCCGCCGTGGCCGGCCTGCGCGTAGATTTTTATTTCGTCAATGAACATGAAATTGGTGCGTTGTTAAAAATTGAATCGCCAAATCGCTTTAACTATTCCCCATTCAGCCCCTCGACGACAATAAAAAAGGCGAGGCGCGTGGCCTCGCCTGAAAACGATTGCTCGCCTTAATTTTTCGCCGGGGTGGTCGCGATGATGTTGATGCGGCGGCTTTCCTTGTCAAACAGCACTTTGCCGTCGGTGAGCGCAAACAGCGTCCAGTCGCGGCCGGTGCCGACGTTCTTGCCGGCGATGAACTTGCTGCCGCGCTGGCGGACGATGATGCTGCCGGCGGAGACGATGGTGCCGCCAAATTCTTTTACACCAAGGCGTTTGCTGGCGCTGTCGCGTCCGTTTTTTACGCTGCCTTGACCTTTTTTATGTGCCATAAAAGTGGGGGATTAAATGATTATGCGTTGATCGCGGTGATTTTGACGACCGTCAGTTCCTGACGATGGCCGATGGTCTTATGATAGCCCTTGCGGCGCTTCATCTTGAACGTCAGCTTGTGTTCGCCGCGCTTGTGCTCGACGACATCCGCCACAACGGTGGCACCGGTGACGGTGGGCGCGCCAACGGAAACCTTGCCCTCGTTGTTGACGAGCAGCACGCGGTCAAACGTGACCGGCTTGCCCGCCTCGACTTCAAGGCGTTCGATTTCGAGCTTGTCGCCGGCGGCGACGCGATATTGCTTGCTACCTGTTTCTAAGACGGCATACATAAAATTATTTCCCCGCAAAGGGTCGGGAATTAAACCAGATTTCCGAAAGCTGTCAATGCCTGATTTTTGGCAAATCGGCTTGTTCCTTCCGGCGCAACTGCCGCTCCTGCTTTTTGATTTCACCGGTCAACAATTCTTCTGCGCTCCAGCCGCGTGCTTGCGCGAGTGCCGCCAGTTCAAACAACTCCTTCGCCAGCTCATTTTTGGTCAGCTTGCGTTTTGAATTTTTACCGTCCGCAGGGTGGCCGTCGGCAAAGGCCTTGCGCGCCTTCTTCAAAAGTTTTTCCGCGTAGAGCAACGCCGGCAGATGTTTCGGGATGCCATCCAGCGCAGAATGGCGCGCATGCTGGGTGCCGTGCTTCTCGGCCTTCTTGATTATTTCCCAGTTCGCCCAGACCTCGTCCACGTTCTTCACCTTCGTCGTGCCGAAAACATGCGGATGGCGGCGGATCAATTTGTCCACGAGATGCCGCGTGACCTTTTCAAAATCAAACGCGCCGCGTTCCTGCGCGAGCTGGCAGTGGAACACCACCTGCAACAGCAAATCGCCCAACTCCTCGGCCATTTCGATGTCGTCGCGCGCCTCAATGGCATCAATCAACTCATAGACCTCCTCGATGGCGTGGCGGCGCAACGTCATGTGGTTTTGCTCGCGATCCCACGGGCAGCCCGTCGGCGAACGCAACTTCGCCATCACCTTGAGTAAATCATTTATCGCCGGTTGTTTTTTCATGAAATTATCTCCGCCACAGAGAACACAGAGTCTTCTCAGCGGATTTTTCTCTGTGCGCTCTGTGCCTCTGTGGCAAATTACAAAACTACCAAATCGTCACGATGCACGAGTTCCACGCGCGCCAGTTTCCTGGCGCGGATTTCCTCGGCGCTGAACTTCACAATACCGCGCGCGAATTCCGTTCCGTCCAGATCACAAATCCGCACCACATCGCCCGCCGCAAACTCGCCTTCGCAACGAGCGACGCCAGGCGGGAGCAGGCTCTTGCCCTTTTCGCGCAAGGCCAGCTTCGCGCCGTCATCCACGAACAGCGTGCCTTGCGGATGATGAAAGAATGCAATCCAGCGTTTGCGACCTTGCAGGCGATTTGGCTTGGCGACGAACAGCGTGCCTTCTTTTTCACCAGCCAGGATTTTGCCTAGGATTTTTTTGTCGCTGCCGGAGGCGATGACGAGCGGGATGCCGGAGCGCACGGCAATCTTCGCCGCGTCAATTTTCGACTTCATGCCGCCGACGGCCGTTTCGCTCGTCGTGCCGCCGGCCATATCTTGAACCGCCGCGTCAATTTTTTCGATGACGGAAAGCGTCCGCGCGTTTTTCTTCCCAAAATTTTCAATGACGCCGTCCACCGTCGTCAAAATCACCAATAAATCCGCGGGCAAAAGCGAGGCAACCAGCGCGGACAATTTGTCGTTGTCGCCGAACTTGATTTCCGTGAACGACACGGCGTCGTTCTCGTTGATGATCGGCACCACGCCGCGATTCAACAGCGTGACCAGCGTGTTGCGCGCATTGAGATGGCGTTCGTGATGTTCCAGATCTTCGTGCGTCAGCAAAACCTGCGCGACGACGAGGCCGTGCGCGGCAAAAAGTTTTTCATAGACCGCCATCAGTCGCGTCTGGCCGACGGCAGCGCACGCCTGTTTTTCCGCGAGATCAGTCGGACGTGTTTTGTAGCCGAGCGCGCCCATGCCCGCGCCGACCGCGCCGCTGGTGACGACCACGACTTCCTTGCCGGCCTTGCGCAGCGCGGCAACCTGCGCGACGATCTGCTCAAGCTGCGCGGGATCAATCAGCTTCCGGCTGTCGGTGAGGACGCCGGTGCCGAGCTTGACCACGACGCGTGAAACGGATTTGAGCGAGGCGCGATGCACGCGGCCAAGATAGGAAACTTCCGCCGCGCGGAAAATGCAAAAGTGACGCGATCAACCGCCATTCACGGCGCATTGGTTTTGGCCGCCGCGCGGATGGCGTCGGCCAGTTGCTCCGGCGTCCAGTCATTGCCGTCGAACTGCCTGAAGATTTTCCCGTTGCCGTCGAGGACAACCGTGCGGAGGTTGTGCGAAATGGAGCCGCCCTCGCGCCAGAAATTCAAATCTACCTTGGGCGCGAGGCCGGCCAGCGTGTTGGTGGAGGCCACGGCGAACAGCCAGCGGTCGGCATTGGTGCCGCGATAAATCCCGGCATAGCTCGCCAGAATCAGCGGCTGGTCAAAGGCGGAATCGAACGAAATCGAAAGCAACTGCCAGTTCGCCGGCGCGTTGGAGTCTGCCAGTAAAACATTCCGCGCCTCGGCAAAATTGCGGTTCATCCGTGGGCAGTATTCCGGCAGCGGACAGCTCGTGAAAAAAAACGTGAATGCCACGGCGCGTCCGTGAAAATCCGAAAATTTCACCGGCCGGCCATTTTCGCCGGTGAATTCGTAGTCCGGAAGCGGATCGCCGACCGACAGTTCCGGTTCGACGGCGTGCCAGCCGGGCGGGCCGGAAACGGCGGCGGACTTGCCGGTGCGCTGGAGATTTTCAATCCAGTCGTCGTCCCCGCTCACGACCAGCGTGAAAGTGATTTCGTTGCCGGGCGCAAAACCAGCGAGCGCGTTTGTGTCGCGCACGGAAAAATCCATCGTCATCGCCGCCATGTAGCCGGGGATTTTTTCGTGCTTGATGGTGGCGTGGCGGTGATCCGGTGGAATCTGCTGGATGACGCCGCGCACGGAATAAGTCTGATTGGTTGCCGCCGCTGCGGGCGGCGTGGATACAGCAGGTTTGCAACCGGCCACAGCCAGCGACAGTCCGCAAAGCAAAATCAATGTCTTCATTTTTCTTTCCGCAATTTTTCAATTTCCGCAACGACCGCCGCCGGCGTCTCGACGCGCAAGCCGTCGAAAAACATGCGCACGTTGCCATGCTGGTCCACGACGGCGATGCGCTCGGTGCCGGCGAAATTTCCCGGCATGGAGTTGAACGGATTGTTCGTCTCCGTCGCCAGAAAGCTCGTGCCGATGAGCCAGTGCAACTGCGCCTTGTCGCCGGTGAGCAGCCGCCAGCGGTTCGTGTCCGCGCCGAACCGCGCGCCCCATTTGGCCAGCACGGGCGGCGTGTCTGTGCGCGGATCCACCGTCAGCGAAAGCAGGCGCACATCATCATTGGTGGCGGTCAGGTTTTGGATTTCCGCCATGCGTTTGCTGACTTCGGGGCACGTCAGCGAACAGCTCGTGAACAGAAAGCTGACGGCAAGAATTTTTCTATCGAAATCGGCGCGCGTGACTTCGCGACCGGCGCTGTCGGTCAAAGAAAAGTTTTCCAGCCGGCGCGGCTTGTCCGGCTGGATTTCGCGCAGGTCGTCATGCCGCTTCAGCGCGCCGGCGGCGAACCAACTGCCGAGACCGGCAATGGCAGCCAGCGCGAGGACGATGACCAGGAAAAGTTTTTCGTCCCCGCGCCCAGCTGGCTTGGTTTCGTTGGCCGATGGCGGTGGCATTTTCAAAACATATAGCTCACGCTCAATTTGAACAATACCGGAGCGACGAGCTGGTTGCCGTTCACGTTTTGAAACACCGGCACTTCCACGTCGGCGTAGATTTTCACCGGGTGCAGGTGAAACTCGATGCCCGGCGAGAGCAGCACGCGTTCGTAGCCGGAATCTGCCGGCGCGGCGGTGGTCCCGTGATCATGGCCGCGCCAGGAACCGATGATTTGTGCGACCGGGGAAATTTTCACGCGGCCCAGCGAAAGGCCGTCGTAATAAATTCCCGCCGCCGCGTCCGCCTCGAAACCGGGCCGATAATCGCCCTGCGTCAACGCCGGCAAATCCAGTTCCGCCTGTGCGAACCAGTTCCAATGCGACGCGCCAAAACGGTCGCGGTGGAAACCGCCGAGCAAAATGTCCGTGCTGCCGGAGCCGATTTGCGTGTCGCGGTCAATGCCGCCGAGCGACATGGTGTGGCTGAAACTGCCGGTCGGCAATTTCATGCCGAAGGTCAGGCCGCTCGATAAATCTTCCGAGAAACCGGTGTAAATGCCCTTGAGCCGGATGTCGCCGAGGCCGGTCCAGTTGAGCGCCGCGGCGTTGCCGGCGGAATCGAACGTGCGGTTGGCGAACGGCAATTCCACCTGCGCGCCCCAGCTGCGGTTGAACATATATTGCGCGCCGAGCGTGACGAAATGCGTCTCGATTTTTTTGTCGTCGTTGTTTGCGTTGGGCGCGGACGAAGTGCCGCTCCAGTTGTGGTTTTGGTCCTGATAATCGTAATTCAGGAACACCGTGCCGCCGGCATCGGACGGAAACATGGAGCTGGTCGCGACATCGAACACGCCGCAGCCGCACGCGCACGCCCAAGCGGCACCGGGCGCGGAAATGCCCGCCAACACGCCGAAGGTAATTTTTTTTATTTGCGAATTCAAAATATTATTCTTCATTTTCAAAAGTTAAGTTTGCGAACGCCATGCGGCGTCCTCAGGTTAAAGGGATAAAATTACAGCGACGTCTCACACCGCTGGCCGGAAAAATGCAAGAAATCAGGCGGGAAAACCGCGCGGTGGCGGCAATGGCGGCGGGGAGGAAGGTGAATCAGCGAAGCAGTTTTGCCCCGGCAAAATCTCGAATTGCGCGGGCGGGAACAAATTCACGGCACCGGCGACCGGCGGGAACTCCATTTTCAGCGTTGGCGCGGCGGTCGCGGATTTTTTCTCCGATTTTTTGGCGGCGGCGATGGCTTTGCAGAGACAGCACGGATGCTCGCCATCGAAGGTTTTGGAAACCGCCTCGGAAACGGATTGCGTGCGGAGGTTGTTGGCGAGCATCGTCGTCCAGGCGACGGTTTGCAGCGCGGCCCAGTGCGCACCGGTCGTCAGGACCAGCGCGGCCACCACCAGCATTTTTCCGCAGCGCGCAAACACGGTCGCAAGCTAAACCGGCGACGAAATTTTGCAACGGGTTTATTTTTCTGCAATCCACACCAGCGTGCCCGCCGGCAGCAGATCGAACAACGGCATCAAATCCGCGTCCGCGAGGTGAATGCAGCCGCACGAAGCCGGTTCGCCGATGGTTTTCTGGTCGGCGGTGCCGTGGATGTAGATGTAGCGCTCGTGTGAATCCACATTGGTGCCCTGGTTAAAACCGGGTTCGAGACCTTCGAGCCACAGGATGCGCGTCGTGATTTTGGCATCGGCAAATTCCGGCTGCGACGTGTAGCCGACGCTCTGGCGCGACTGAAACACCGTGCCCGCCGGCTCGCCGCCGCCAATCTTTTCCGCAATGCGATGGAGTCCCAGCGGCGTGCGGTTCGAGCCTTCAATCTGGCCGATGCCAAAGCGCGAGGTGGAGCAGGGAAGTTTTTTGACGAACTGGCCATCTTCAAAAAGCGAAAGCGTCTGCGCCTTTACGCTCACGGTCAAAACGTATTTCGTCGGCGCGACGCCGTGTTTTTGGCAGGCGTCGAGGCACGCGGAGGGTAAAATTTTTTCGCTCATGAATTGAAAACTGGTGCAGCCGGAAACCAGAACCGTCGCGCTCATCGTCAAAATGAGAACGCGCGTTTGCATCGGTCACGGCTTGGCGAGTTTTTTCACCAGCACCTTGGAGTTGCGTCCGCTCTGGTCGTATTTTTCCCGCCGGCTCGGCGGCAAATCGTCCGGCGTGCCTTCGCTGAAGCCGCCCTTGGACTGGAAATAGGTGAACGCCTGCGTCGAGAGCGCGAAAAGTTCCGCGAGGTTCATTTCCCGCGCCTTGTTCTCGATGAACTGGATCAGCTTCTTGCCGATGCCGTGGTTCTCGTTCGACGAACCGACGTAAAGGCACGCCAGCTCGCCTATTTTTTGCTCCGGAAAAACGTGCAACGCCACGCACGCGACGGGATTTTTATCAATCTCGAAGATGAAATAATCCGCCAGGTTTTTTTCAATCATGGCCCGCGTCCGCTTCACCAGTTCGGAAGAATCCACGCCCTGCTTGGTCAAAAGCTGGATCGCCCGCACGTCCTTTTTCATCGCGCGCCGGATCTGCTGGTATTCGTTGGCGTAAATCAGCGTGCCGATGCCTTCGTTGGAAAACACCTCCGCCAGCAAGCCTTCATCCACCTTGCCGTTGATGACGTGGACGCGCGGCACGCCGGCCTTGCACGCCGCCACCGCGTGCAGCGCCTTGGAAAGCAGCTCCGGCGCGATGTCGCTTTTTTGCAGGGCCAAAACGGATTCGAGATCGGCCACCAGCATTTGCCGGATGAGCCGGCCTTGAACCAAAATGCCGTCCAGCGCGGTGACGAAAATCAACTTCGTCGCCTTCAACGCCTCCGCCACGGAAACAGCGACGGAATCGGAATTCACCCGGTAAGTTTTTCCATCGCCGTCGAAACCCAGCGGCGGGATGATCGGGATGATGCCTTGCGCGAGCAGCGTTTGCAAAAGCTCCACGTCCACCCGCTCCACCTTGCCGGTGAAGAGATGATCCACGCCGCCGAGAATGCCGAGCGGATGCGCGATGATGGCGTTGGGACAGACCGCCCGCAGGTCGTTTGCGGAAAGGCCTTCGAGAATCTCGTGCGTCAGCCGGTTCGCCGCGTCCATCGCGATCTGCAACGTCGCCGCGTCCGTGATGCCGGAGCCGTCGGCGTTCGATGGCGTGAGGCCCTGCTTCTCCGCGAGCGCCTTGATCTGGGCCGACGCGCCGTGAACGAGCACCACGCGGATGTTCAACGACCGCAGCACCGCCACGTCCAGCAGGAGCGTGGCGAAGTTCTCGTCGGTGACGATCGCGCCATCCAGCGCGAGGACGAACGTCTTCTCGCGGAATTGCGGAATGTATTGCAGGATGCCCCGCA
>PLYV01000065.1 GCA_003151855.1 Limisphaerales bacterium
TGGTGAACGGCTCTTCGGCTTCGAGCACTTCGGTGCGTTGCAGGTGACGGAATTCCACCGCCCAACGTTCGATGCTCGCGCCGACGAGCGCCATCGTGAGTTGAAACTCGGCGTGGATGTCGCGCTGCACGACCTGCGTGGCGATGGGCGCGGCACCAATACCAAGTTTCTTGCAGACGTAAGCCTCGACGCGCGGTGAAAGATGCGCGCTGGTTCCCACCGCGCCGGAAATTTTACCGACGGCGACGACTTCGCGCACCACCAGCAGACGCCGGAGCGCGCGGGTGAATTCATCGTGCATCAACGCCATTTTCAAACCGAACGTCGTCGGTTCGCCGTGAATGCCGTGGCTGCGACCCATGCACGGCGTGAACTTGTGTTCCTGCGCGCGGCGGGCGATGACGGGCAAAAGCTTCTGCACGTCGGCGATGAGAATGTCCGCCGACTGCATCATCTGCACGGCGTAGCAAGTATCGCCCACGTCGCTGCTGGTGAGGCCGAAATGGAACCAGCGGCTGGCCTTTGTAGCGTCGGTCTGTGACCGTCGCTTGCTTTTGTTTCGGCGGTCATAGACCGCCGCTACATCTTCATCAATCTTCTCGGCCACGGCGGTGGTGAAGCCGATGACATCGTGGTTCAAAACTTTTTCCAGTTCGCGCTGGCGGGCGACGAGACCAGGCAGATCGGCAAACCATTTATCGCAGCCGGCCTTGATCTTCTTGAAATCCTTCGCCGGCACGACGCCTTCCTTCACGAGGGCTTCGCTGGCAAGCAATTCGATTTGCAGCCAGATCTTGAGCTTGTTTTCGTCGGTCCAGATCGCCCGCATCTCGGGGCGCGAATAGCGCGTAATCATGGGGTGAGAATAAACAAATTGTTAAATCGTTGAAATGTTAAATCGTTGCATCGGCGAGAAAACAAACGCCGGCGCAACGATTCAGGATTCGCGATTCACGCCTTTTCCCTCCCGCCAGCGCGATTGCAGCAGCACGTTTGCCGCCGTGATGAAGCCGCCGCCGAGGAGCAGCCGCGCGGTGACGGTTTCGTTCGGATAATGGATGCCCGCCCAGACTGAAAATATCCCCGGCAGGAACAGCGCCAGCAAACTCGCGAACACCGGCTCCGCGCAATAAATCAAGCCCGCCTCGGTCGCCGTGACGCGACGCTGCCAGATGTTCATCAGCAGATAGGCCGCCAGCGTGCAGAACAAAACGATGACCAATTGGAAACCGCACGCCGCCGGCGACGCGTAGGCGCGCAGGCACGCCGCCGCGTCCGGCGCGGTCACCAACACGAACGGCACGGCCACCAGCGCGATGCCCAGCAGCATCACGGCGGTGAAACACAGCGGACGGTTCGCCGCGTAGCGCGGATGCTCGAGGTTCAGGATCTGCCCGGTGAACAGCAGCGAGGCCAGCAGGGTCTCGATTTCGCCGCGACCAAGCCGGAGGGAATGAGAATTGATTCCCGCCAGCACCGCCACGCCGGCCACGACGAGCGCGATGCACAATAAAGTTTTCCGCGTCGGCCATTGCCGATGCACCAGCGCGAGCCAGACGGGAATGAAGATGCAATAACCTTGCGTGAGGAACGCCGACGTGGACGCCGAGGTGTAGGCGAGTCCGTCCATCTGGAACAAAATCCCCACGCCACCGAACAGCGCGAGCACAATCCCCTGCTCCGCTTCCAACCAACGCAGCGTCCGCGCCTGCCGGAAGCCCAGCAGCAGCAGCAGCAGGCTGCCCGCGAGGCCGAAGCGATACGCCACGCTCAGCGAGGTGAAAAACCAACTGCCGGACTGCGGCAGCAGGTTTTGCTGCGTGAGCGCGAGCGCCTTCATCACGGGAAAACTCAGCGCCCAGAAAGCCGTGCAGAGGACCAGCCTCCGCATGGCGCGCCGGCGCAGACCGTCGGGGCTGGCTGGGCCGGGATTCAACGCTGGATGTGCTTGCGGGCGGTTTCGAGGATTTCGCGTTCGCGCGGCGTGAGGCTCTGGATACCGTGCGCGGAAATCTTGTCGAGGATGGGATCAACCTCGCTGGCGACAAAATCAGCGGGAGATTTTTCCTCCAACGGTTCCGGCGCGGGACGGCGCAGGGACGGTTTTCCCTTTTCTGCCGGACGGAGCGCTCCAGTCAGCCGCGACCAGTCGCCCTGTAAAATTTTCCGCACGAAGAACCAGCCCATCGCCATGCCGCCGAGATGCGCGGCGTGCGCCACGCCCGGCATGATGAAATCATGAAATGCAAATCCCGCCAAAGCCAGCACCGCCGAGCCAATGAGCAGCGTCTTCGCCCGCATATGCACGGGGATGACAAAGAGAATCAGCATCGTCAGCTCGCGTTCGGGAAACATCATTGCAAAGGCAGCGATCAAACCGAAACCGCACGCCGAGGCTCCCATCACCGGCCCGCCGAAATATTGCCGCCACACCAGCGCCACCAGCACCTGAAAAACACCGCCGACGATGCCCGTGGAGAAGATGAGTGCGAGATATTTTCTCACGCCCAGCATATCCTCCAGTTCTCGGCCAAACATATAGATGGCCCAGCAGTTCAGCAGCAGGTGCATCCAACCGGCGTGCAAGAACTGATACGTCACCAGTTGCCAGACAAAACCATGCGCCAAACCTTCCACACTCAGCGGCAGATAGCCCGGAAAAAACCCGATGCCATCCTTGGTCAATATCTGATGGCCTTGAAAAAAATCGCTATTCGGAAAAAGTTGTTGAATCAGAAACACGACCGCATATGTGATTAGCAACCCAACCGTCCACGACCAGCGGAAGCGAAAAGCCGGACGCCAGCCAGGGTGATACTCCGGCTGTCTCATATAGTCGCGATCTTCGATCATGGCAAAATACTACTTGGCTAACTGTTTTTAGCAATGGCAGCCGTCCGCTGGTGGCCGTCTGCTAAGACCCACCAGAACATCCGTTCCTTGCCGGTGCGGCTCTCATACGAGCGCGGCAGCCATTCGGCGAGCAGTTCAAAGTGCGGAGTGAACCGTTCCATCAGTTCCTCGCGCGTCGTCGGCCACGGCGGGCCGGGCGGTTCGCAGAGGAAATAATTCACCGCCAGATAATGCCCGCCCGGCTTGAGCCAGCGCCGCACGGCGCGGACGTATTCCTCACGCTCCGAGGGTTGGATGGCGCAGAACAAGGTATGTTCAAACACCCAGTCGAATTTCTGCGGCGGCTCGTCGTGCAGAAAATCAGCCAGCGTGAAGCGGGCAAACATTCCGGCGATCTGCGTCTTCTCCTCCGCCAAGGCAATCGCGCTGGGCGCGATGTCGAAACCAAAGCCTTCAAAGCCGGCCTTCACCAGCGCGCGCACGTCGTGGCCGGTGCCGCAGCCGGGCACGGCGACCGAGCCGCGCGGCAGTTCGGGATGCGTCGCCAGAAAATCCACGAGGCCGGGCGACGGCTCGCCTTTCTCCCAGCGCATATCCTGGGTTTGGTAGCGGTGTTCCCAAAAATCGCGGCTCATCAGATTTACGATTGCCGATTTACGATTTTCGATTTACCGGCCCGTTGGCGCGTCAATCGTGCATCGTAAATCGTAAGTTAAGTTTGCATCAGTCCGTCCACCAGTTCAATCACGCGCGGCGCGAGGGCGGCGACTTTCGCATCGTGCGTAGCGATGACGAGCGTGGTTTGTTTTTCCGTCCGCAAGGACTGGAGCAACTGCATGATTTCGCCGCCGGTGTGGGAATCCAGATTGCCGGTCGGCTCGTCGGCCAGCAGCAGCACCGGTTCGTTGATGAGCGCGCGGGCGATGGCGACGCGCTGCTGTTCGCCGCCGGAAAGTTCGGACGGCTTGTGGTCAAACCGGTCCTTCAAGCCGACGCGCGCCAGCACTTCCGTCGCGCGCGACCGGGCGACCGCGCTGGGAATCCTGGCGATGCGCGCGGTCAGGCAGACGTTTTCCAGCGCCGTCAGTTCCGGCAACAGGTGATACGCCTGAAAGACGAAGCCGACGCTGCGGTTGCGAAAGTGGGTCAGCCTGCCTTCAGAAAAACCGGAAAGTTTCTGGCCGTTGAAAATGATTTCCCCCGCGTTCGGCGTGTCGAGCCCGCCGATGAGGTGGAGCAGCGTGCTTTTGCCCGCGCCCGATGCGCCGCGCAGCGCGAGAAAATCGCCGCGCGCGATGTCCACGTCCACGCCGCGCAGGACTTCCAGCGAGCGCCGGCCCATGACGTAGGTTTTGGTGAGTCCGCGCGCGGACAGGAGCGGGTCATTCATAGCGCAACGCCTCCACGGGTTTCAGCCGCCCGGCCCGCACCGCCGGCAGCAGGCCGCCGAGGATGCAGATGACAAACGAACTGATGCAGATGACGGCCACGTCGGCCGGCGTGACCAGCGCGGGCAGTTCGCTGAAATTATAAATGGACGCAGGAAACAGTTCCATGCCCGTCGCCCACCGCATGAAATGCAGAAATTCATTCCGATACGTCACCGCCAGCATTCCCAGCCCGAAGCCGGCCGCCACACCGATGACGCCGATGATGGCGCTCTGGCCGAGAAAGATACCGGAGATTTGCAGGTTCGAGGCGCCGAGCGCCTTGAGCATCCCGATTTCGCGCGTCTTCTGGATGACGAAGGTGATTTGCGCACTCAAGATGCACAGCGCGGCGACCAGGACGATGAAGAACAGCAGGTAAAACATCATGTTTTTTTCCACCACGAGCGCGGAAAATATGGCGTCATTTTCCATCCACGTTGAAATCCGCCAACCCGGCCCGAATTGCGCCTTCAACTGCGCGCGCACTAGGGCGGCCTGATTGGGATCGTTGAGCGTGACAAACAGGCCGTGCACCGCGTCGTCCAGGCCATACAAATCCTGCGCGTTGTCCAGCGACACCAGCACGACGTGCGCGTCGAATTCGTAATAGCCGGTCGAGAAAATGCCGCGCACCTCGTAGTCGTCCGGCGAAATGGCAAACTCCTCCTTGCGCTTGTAGGCTTCGCGCATCTTTTTAACGGCGGTTTCCGACAGCACGGAAAGATGGTCGCCGATTTTCAGATCCAGGTTGTTCGCAAAATCCGCGCCGACGACCATGCCGTGCCCGCGCAAATCGAAATCGCCGGCGATGATTTCGCGCGGCAGCCGGCTGACCTTGCCCTCGTTGGCGGCCTCCACCCCGCGCAACATCGGCGCGTCCTGCAGGGCGGCGCGGTTCGTGGTGCCTTCGGTTTCCACCAGCACCGGCCCGAAGACGAACGGCGCGACGCCGCACACGTTTTTGTTTTGCGCGATGGCGTTGGCGACGGAATCGTAATTTTTCACCAGTTCCGCGCGCTGATTGACTTCGTCCCATTGCACGACGGTGAGATGCGGCTTGAAACCGAGAATCTTGTCGCGCAACTCGTGGTCGAACCCGCTCATCACGCTGATGACGATGATGAG
>PLYV01000162.1 GCA_003151855.1 Limisphaerales bacterium
CGGCATCATTGACATCGGCGACGGCATCGCCATCGCGTTCAAGATCGAGTCGCACAACCATCCGAGCGCGGTCGAGCCGTTTCAGGGCGCGACCACCGGCGTCGGCGGCATCGTGCGCGACATCTTCACGATGGGCGCGCGCCCGGTCTGCGCGGTGAACTCGCTGCGGTTTGGGCCGATCTGTAGCGGCGGTCTGCGACCGCCGACGGACGGCGAAGAACGGCGCTCACAGAGCGCCGCTACAACCGCAACCGAAGAAGCTGAATTGAAAAACAACCGCCGCCTGTTCGCCGGCGTCGTCAGCGGCATTGCGCATTACGGGAATTGCTTCGGCATCCCGACCGTCGCGGGCGAGGTGTATTTCGACAAGACGTATCAAGGTAATCCGCTCGTGAACGCCTTCTGCCTCGGCGTGCTGCGCCACGAACAGATCACGCGCGGCGCGGCCAAGGGCGTGGGCAATCCCGTGTTTTACGTCGGCCCGGCGACGGGTCGCGACGGTCTCGCGGGCGCGGCGTTTGCATCGCAGGATTTGACCGAGGAATCTTCCGAGCAGCAGCGCGGTGCGGTGCAAGTCGGTGATCCATTCATGGAAAAGCTCGTGTGCGAGGCGTGCCTCGAACTGCTCGCGACCGGCGCGGTCGCCGGCATGCAAGACATGGGCGCGGCGGGTTTGACCTGTTCCACCTGCGAAATGGCTGCGCGCGCCGGCACGGGCATCGAGATCGAATTGGATAAAGTGCCGCAACGCGCGGCGAACATGAGCAGCTACGAACTCATGCTTTCGGAATCGCAGGAGCGCATGCTCATCGTCGTCCACAAGGGCCGCGAAGAGGAAGTGAAGCGCATTTTCGACAAGTGGGATTTGCCGTGGTCCGAGATCGGCATCATCACCGACACCGGCCACATGAAGGTGCGCCACGGCGGCAAACTCGTCGTGGACATTCCCGCGAAGAAGATTGCCGACGAATCGCCGGTTTATCATCGCGAAGGCGTCGAGCCAGCCTACATCAAAGAGGTGAAAGCGTTCCGTCTCGACGGCATCGCCGACACGACTGCGCCCGCCGATGTGTTAAAGAAGCTGCTTGCGTGGCCGTCAATCGCGTCGAAGAACTGGGTGTATCGCCAATACGATCATCAAGTGCGCGACGGTTCGGTCGTGCTGCCCGGCAGCGACGCGGCGGTTATCCGCATCAAGACGGATTCATTGCCCGTGATGAGCGCGGAACTCGCCGCCAAAGTCGGCGACCCGAAAGTTTCCGAGAAGTTGATCGCCATGACCGTGGATTGCAACGGCGGCTACGTTTATCTCGATCCCTACGAAGGCGCGAAAGCCGCGGTGGCCGAGGCGTGCCGCAATCTCGCTTGCTCCGGCGCGTTGCCGCTCGGCGCGACGGACAATCTCAACATGCCCAGCCCGCTCAAGCCTGAGCTGTTCTGGCAGATCAAGGAATCCGTGCGCGGCCTGGCGGAAGGCTGCAAAGCCTTCAACGCGCCCGTCACCGGAGGCAATTGCTCGCTCTACAATCAAAATCCCGCCGGGCCGATTGATCCGACGCCCACGATTTCCGTCGTCGGCCTCATCGACAAGCCGGAGCACGTCACCACGCAATGGTTCAAGGACGAAGGCGACGCCATCATCCTGCTCGGCGAGGTGGTGGACCAGGCCGACCCGATTTTCGGCCTCGGCGGCAGCGCATATCTGCAAGTCGTCCACGGCAAGAAAAACGGTTCACCGCCGCGTTGCGACCTCGAAGTGGCGAAGACGCTGCACACCACGCTAATCGGCCTGATTCAATCCGGCCTGGTGAAGAGCGCGCACGATTGCAGCGAAGGCGGCCTCGCCGTCGCGCTCGCCGAAAGCTGCATTTCGCAATTGATTGCTCGTGAAACGCCTCGCTTGATCGGTGCTTCAATCGATTTGAGCAGTTTCAAGATTCAAGTTTCAAGTGGTCAAGCGACCGCGCCCTCCCAACTTGAAACTTCCAACTTGAAACTTGAAACTTCCCGCCTCGATGCCTTGCTCTTCGGCGAAACGCAATCGCGCGTCGTCATCAGTTGCCAAGCGCTCGACGCCGTGAAAGTGGTCGAACGAGCCAAGCTCATGGGCGTGCCGGCGGTGCAGATCGGCAAAGTTGGCGGCGATAAGCTGACGGTGAAGACCGCCGGCGGCGAATTCTCCGCCCCGCTCACCGAGTTGCACGACCAATGGTGGAACAGCATCGCCCGCGCGATGGCGTGAATTTTCTCAGGCTGAATCTTAGTGCGGTGGCTGACGCCGGTTTCACCGGTGACTTTTGTGGTGGGTGATTTCTTTGTTGAAAGCACGGTGCGCCACACGGTCGCTCTTGCGGCGGGTCTGCCAGCCGGCTTGTTTTTCCGCTTCGCGAAGGTGGCTGATCTCGTGTTGTAGTTTGACGAAACTGTCGTGCCGTTCGCGCGGCAGCGTGCCGGCGGCGACGGCGGCGAGCACGGCGCAGCCCTTTTCCTTCGTGTGGGTGCAATCGCGGAAACGGCAGCCGGGTGCGAGCGTTTCAATTTCAGGAAAAGTGTCCTTCGCGCCTTCGCTGGCGCCCCAGAGGTGGAATTCCCTCATGCCGGGCGTGTCAATCACCACGCCGCCCTTCGGCAGAAAAATCATCTCGCGCCAGGAAGTCGTGTGCCGGCCTTTGGCGTCGCTCTCGCGCACCTCCACGGTTGGCATCAGGTCTTCGCCGTAAAGCTGGTTGATGAGGCTCGATTTGCCGACACCGGAGGTGCCGATGAAGGCGACGGTGTCGCCTTTCTTGATTTGCGCGGAAAGTTTTTTGAGGCCGCGCCCCGTGAGCGCGCAGACGGCGAGCACCAGCGCATCGCCCGCCGCTTGCGTGGCTTCGGCGAGCTTGGCGTCCAGGTCGTCGCACAGATCAATTTTGTTGAGCAGCACCACCGGACGCGCGCCGCTTTCGCGGCCCATGACGAGCATCTGCTCCAGGCGCGCGGTGTTGAACGTCGGGTCGGCGGCGGTGACTAGGAAAACGGTTTCGATGTTCGTCGCGAGAATTTGCGCACTGGTGTTGCGCCCGCTGGTCTTGCGGGTGATCTGCGTGGTGCGCGGCAGCACGGCTTGGATGGCGGCCTTTTCCTCGTTTGGAATGAGCTTCACCGCCACCCAGTCGCCGACCTTGGGCAGTTTCGCGTGGTCACCGCGTGCCTCGTGGATGAGTTTGCCGGTGATCTGCGCGGTGAGTTCGGCGTCCTCCGTCCAGACGCGGTAAAAATGCTTGTCCTCCACCGCGACGCGCGCCGGCAGGAAACCTTTGGCAAGATGCGGCGCGAACTGTTCGTCGCGCGCGGCGTTCCAGCCGAGCTTGGTCAGGCCCATAGGCAGGAGGTTGATTGAATCATGCGTTGTCTTCTTTGTCGGAGAGTTTATTCCCGGCGGGGCAACTCGCAATGGTTATTCTGCCCGCGCCGGAATTCCCCTTCGCCCGCGCGCGGATTTTGGGTATCTTGCCGCCCATGGAAAAGAACCGGCTGGAGGCCTTCAGCGACGGTGTCATCGCCATCATCATCACGATCATGGTGCTGGAACTGCACGCGCCGGACGGCACCACGCTCGCGGCGTTGCAGGAAAAACTGCCGGTGTTTCTGAACTACATCTTGAGCTTCATCTACGTCGGCATCTATTGGAACAACCATCACCATATGCTGCATACGGTGAAACGCGTCAGCGGTGGCGTGTTGTGGGCGAACCTGCACCTGCTGTTCTGGCTGTCGCTGTTTCCGTTCGCGACGGCCTGGATGGGCGGGCACCACCGCGCGGCCACGCCGACGGCGGCTTACGGTTGCGTGTTGCTGATGGCGGCCGTTGCCTACTGGATTTTGCAACAGGCCATCATTGCCCGCGAAGGCCGTGGTTCGTTGCTCGCGCGCGCCGTGGGCGGCGACTGGAAGGGCAAATTGTCGCCGCTGCTGTATTTTACCGCGATTCTGCTGGCGTTTGTGCAGGTGTGGCTCGCCGACAGCCTTTACATTTTGGTCGCGCTGCTGTGGCTCGTGCCGGATCGGCGCATCGAAAAAATCTTTGAAGGCAAGGAAGACTGAATGAGCGAAAAAATCACGGCCCCGGCAAACTTTCACGAACGCCTCGCACATCTGCGCGCGGCGTTGCTGGCGCTGCACAAGGCGCTGGTGGATTCCGAGCGCGTCAGCTACGAGCAAAACCTCGGCACCATTCCGTCGGCCAATCATTTTCTGAAACTGCTGACGGACGATCCGTGGTTCGCGTGGCTGCATCCGCTTTCCGAACTCATCGTGACGCTGGACGAGGCGCTCGACGCAAAAACAAAAACGCCGCTGACCGCCGAACTGGCGGCGGCTTTGGTGAAGCGCACCGGCGAATTGCTCGTGGCGTCCGAGACGGGTGAAGGTTTTGCGCGGCATTACTTCGATGCGCTGCAACGCGACCCGGACGTGGTGATGGCGCACGCGGCGGCGGCGAAGTGGTTTCGCCCGCGCCGGTGACTCCGCAAGTGTCGCGCGAAGGCCACGAAGGTGGCGAAGGAGGAATTTTTTCCTTCGTTTTTCTTCGCGTTCTTCGCGCGCCCCTCTTTTCAGCAGGTGCCGCCGGCGGCAACTCGCAGTTGATTTTTTCTGGCGGATACGCAAAATCTTCGCCCCGGTTTTTGGCCGGGCAAAAATCATTTCACACCACCATGAACGAATTGCAGAC
>PLYV01000278.1 GCA_003151855.1 Limisphaerales bacterium
ATGTTGGGATGATCCATCAGTGCGAGCGCCTGGCGTTCGGCTTCGAAGCGGGCAATCACCTGTTTCGTGTCCATGCCCAGCTTGATGACTTTGAGCGCGACCTGCCGGCGCACCGGGGTTTCTTGTTCCGCCAGATACACCACGCCGCAACCGCCTTCTCCCAATCGCTGCAAAAGCTTGTAGCGGTCAATGCGCGTGCCGATCCGCTCATCGGCTGGCGGATTCGCCCCGGCAACCGCCGCTGCGGAATCCGGCAGCTCCTTTATCGCTGATTCAAGCGCCGACCGTCCCCGGTTCAGCACCCGCTCCGTTTCTTCCTGCGCCGCGAGCAACTCCTCCACGACGGCACGCATGGCGGGATTTGCCGCGCAGGCTTGATCCAAAAAAGCGCGACGCTGCTCCGAATCCGTCAAATGCAATGCCGCGAAGAACACGGCATCTTCAAGTTGTTTACTGGCGCTCATTTGGGATTCGGCATTCAAAACGCGCGTTAATCCAGCATTTGCATGAACCGGCCCAGCCGCGCTTTGGCGCAAACCCACTGCCGATACACCGTGCGCTCGCTCACGCCGAGATGTTCCGCCGCTTCCTCGTTGGTCAATCCGCCGAAGAATTTTAACACCACAATCCGCGCCTGCTCCGGGTCTTCCTGTTCCAGTTTTTCCAAAGCATCATTGATGCGCAAGACGTCTTCATCGGGCGTCGGTCCCGGCAATTCCAGATTTTCAAGGGTCACCCGCACCTGTCCACCGCCTCGCTTTAATCGCGATTTGTGGCGGGCGTGATGCACCAGAATGCGCCGCATGGCGTCGGCTGCCGCGCCGAAAAAGTGCGCGCGGTTTTTCCAAGTGCGATCACCTTCTCCGACCAGTTCCAGCCAGGCCTCATGCACCAACGCGGTCGGCTGCAAAGTGTGTCCCGCGTTTTCCAGCGCCATTCGCGCGGCCGCAATCCGCCGCAACTCGTCATAGACCAGCGGCAACAGATCCTCGGAGGCCTGCCGGTCGCCACGATCAATCGCTTCCAGTATTAATGTGATCTCGTTCGCTTTGATATGCCCATCTCTTAATGTTTTTTACCGGCCATTGACAACATTATTTCCACTTTGACCATCAATGACCTCGAATAAACCATCGCTTGTTTGAAACAGATCGTTTCATTGTGCATAAAAGTGTTTTTCAATTTGAAAGTTTGATTGGCTCGCGTTGCTCAACCGATAATTTAGTTCGCGCCACGTTCCTGAATCACCCTGCGCTCAATTAATGACGAACGCGCCACCTATTCATGGTTTCCATTGACGAACGCCGGTTGGCGCGTGCGCGGACGCCTGACGCTGGCGCATCCCAGGTTGCCCACCGGCTTACTTCGCGCCAAGTGTCCGCACTGTTTCGCCCGCACCGCTGGCCGGACTCGTCATTTTGCGCCCGCTCCATTCGCTGCCGCATCCGCCTCGGACGGCGGATTGCTCCCGCTCATTCCGACAGCCGCAAACTACCGAGACCGGCAAAGACAGCGGTGCGCTCGGAGGAATCCAGAAGCCGCGATGCTCCGCATATCGGCCACGACAGCAATAGGCCGCAAGACTTTGTCCGGCCAATACTCACTGGCGGCTCCACACCCGCACGATCCATTCCACCGAAAAAGCGGGGAACCAAGAAATCTCTGCAAAAGCCCGGTAGCGGCGCTCTGTGAGCGCCGGTGGGATGCGAAATCCCTTCTAAATCACGGCGGTCACAGACCGCCGCTACAACCCAAGATGGCTTTTGCAGAGGTCTCTCCAAGGGTTCGCTGCCATGGACCGGCTGGAAAGACCTCACGCGCGGCGGCGGTTTGGCTTTCCGCGCCACGCCATTGCACCATTTTTTCTGTTCTATGCGGGTAAATTATTATCAAATGTTTCGATGTTCAATTTGACCCGTCGTTTTCCTTGGGTGGTGGCGCTGCTGGCATTCGTGGTTTATCTCGCCACCGTGAGCCACGGCGTGACGATGAACAGCCTGCCGCTCACGGCCAAGCTCGCCGGCTGGGATGGGATGCCGCTGGTGGGCCAGCCTTTGCTCTGGCTGCTCACACTGCCCCTGCGCCTGCTGCCTGTCGGCGGCATCGCGCTGGCGTTGAATCTCTTTTCCGCCGCCACCGCCGCGTTGACGCTCGGGTTGCTGGCGCGCTCCGTCCAGTTGCTGCCGTGGGATCAGCCGTGGACGGATGCAAACCGCCGCCTCGCCGTGCTGCCGGTTTTGCTGGCCGCCGGCTTATGCGGGCTGGAGTTCAACTTCTGGCAGGACGCCACCGCCGCCACCGGCGAGATGCTCGACCTGCTGCTGCTGGCAACATCCGTGTGGCTGCTGCTGGAATATCGTGTCCGCCGCGAAGCCCGCTGGCTGGACGCGGCGGTCTTGGCCTGGGGTCTGGGCATGGCGGAAAACTGGCTGATGCTGCTGGCGCTGCCGCTGTTCGTCGCCTGCGTGATCTGGCTGGAAAAACAGCGTTTCTTCCGGGTGAAATTCGTGCTGCGGCTGGCCGGGCTGGGGCTGGCGGGCTTTGCCCTTTACGCGCTGCTGCCGCTGGTCAACGGACTGAATCCACATTCGCCGTGGAGTTTTGGGGAATCCTGGTTCGTCAGTTTGAAGCAGACCAAAAACATGGGGCTGCTGATTTACTACCAATTCTGGAGGGCCCACCGGCTGCTGGCCGTCGTGGTGGTCATTTATTATCTGGTGCCCACGCTGCCCTGCCTGGTGCATTTGCGCGACGAGGGCACGCACAACAAATCCGGGGTGGATCGTTTTCAAGTATGGCTTTACCGCAGCCTGCGGGTGGGTCTGCTGCTGGCGTGCTTCTGGCTGGCGTTCGATCCGGTCACCGGGCCGAGACAACTGGTGCAGCATCAGTTCGGCGCCACGCTGCCGCTGCTGTCCTTCGATTATTTGACCGCGCTGGGCGCGGCCTTTCTCCTCGGCAACCTCCTGCTGATCACCCAGCATCCGGTGGTTGAAGAATGGCACCGGCGTTCGCAAAGCAAAATCCCGTGGCGGAAACTGGCTGTGCCATGCGCCGCTGGGATTCTCGCCCTGCTGGTCGCGACCTTGGCGGCCAGAAACGCCCCGGCCATCCTGCGCGCGAATATTATTCATCCGCTGCAACGCTTCGGCGAACTGGCTGTCAAGTCGCTGCCCGCCGGCCACGGCGTGGTGTTGAGCGACCTGCCGCAAAAGCTGGCGGTGTTCCAAGCCGTCTTGAGCCGCCGCGACGCGGCCAACTGGCTGCCCGTGGACACGCGCGCCCTGCCGACCGTGGCCTACCGCGCCCAACTGGAACGCCGCCTGCCCGCCGGCTGGCTGACCGAGTCCAACCGCCACGAGCTCACCCCGCTGGAAACCTCGCGCCTGC
Source organism: Limisphaerales bacterium (assembly GCA_003151855.1). Classification (GTDB taxonomy): domain Bacteria; phylum Verrucomicrobiota; class Verrucomicrobiia; order Limisphaerales; family UBA11358; genus UBA11358. The sequence continues at coordinate 3,391 of PLYV01000278.1, forward strand.
TCGAACACGTCGCTCAAACCAACCGCCTGTTCTACCTGCACGCCAGCTACGGCTATTTCTTTGAACGGTTTTACCTGGAACCCGCCGGCGCGATTTATGAAATGAAATTGCGCGGCGCCCATCCTCTGGATCTGCCGCCGTTGCCCGCCGCCGTCACGGCCGCAAATGAAACTTTCTGGACCGCCGCCTGGCAGAAGGATTTTTCGCCGCTCATCCCCGCCGCCAGCCGGCGCCCCACTTTCTGGGAGAAAAAAATCCAGCGGTTCGGCTTCACGCCCGCGCCGCGCCCGCAGGATCGGCTGCTGGCGGAATGGTATTCGCTCGCGCTGGACAACTGGGGCGTGGCGCTGCAGCAGCAGGATCGGTTGTCCGAGGCCCGGCTCCGGCTGGAACAGGCGCTGCAATTGAACCCCAACAATTTTTCAGCGCGGATTAGCCTGGACGCCAACACCAATCTCCAGGCCGGCCTCAAATTGAACCTGGCCGAGCTGGGCAAGGTGGTTGAGCAATTGGGAAAACTCGACCGCATCAGCCTTCTGATAAACAGCGGCGGCCGGTTTGACGAGCCGATTTTCTGCTACCTGCTGGGCTGCGTCTTTCAAAAAACCGGCCTGCGGCTGCAGGCGGTGGAGCAATTTGAGCGAACCCGCGCCCTCGCCCCCGATGTGCTCGCGCCGGAATTTGCCCTGGCCGAACTTTATTCCCAGCTTCAGTTCAACGACCGCGCCCGTCCGCTCATCAACCAACTGCGGGACGATGCCAAAAAACACCCGGACAGCGCGCCGGTGGACCTGGAGCTCGCGCTGTTGGAGGCCAACTCCTGGCTCGCGCAAACCAACACCGCCAACGCCCGCAGCGCGCTCCAGGCCGTGTTGCAGCAGCATCCCGACGACGCCCAGATTGAGAACCGCGTCATCGGTGCCTATCTCGCCTTTGGCGATTTCAAGAACGCCCTCCGGCTCGTGGACGGGCAATTGGCCAAATCCCCGGACGACGTGCAAATCCTGAACAATCAAGCGTCCATTCTGATTCAAGCCGGCCGGCCCGCCGAGGCCATTCCGGTTTTGGATCATGCGCTCACGCTCACCAACACGCCGGCCATCCGGCTCAACCACGCCTTCGCCCAGCTCGCCAGCACGAATTACCCGGCGGCGGAAACGGAATACCGCGAACTGGAAAAATCCAGTGATAAACCAGGCGCGGTCAATTTCGGGCTGGCGGCGATTGCCTTTCACCGGCACGACACGAACCAGACCATTCAATATCTCCGGCTCTGTCTCACCAACACGCCCGCCGGGACGATGCTCTGGCGTCAGGCCAGCGCCAGTCTGCACTCGCTCGAACCCGGTTCCGGAACAAAATAATTTTCGCGTGGCTGAATTGGTGGGGCGAGCGCCCTCGCGAGCCGGGCGTCGTCTGCGGCTCGCGCGGACGCTCGCCCCACCGGCTTTTCAAATTAAGGCACTACCGTTTTTTCCGCGCTGGCTTTGGCGGGTTTCCGCGTTACAATCACCGCCCGACAATGAGCAAACGGTTTTACATCACC
>PLYV01000310.1 GCA_003151855.1 Limisphaerales bacterium
AAATCGGCTGGCTCGATCCCATCTGCCTGTTTCATCGCTCGATGAGCGTGGTCATCCTGCCGATGATCAATCTGTTCGTGCCGTCGTCCATTTACGTCCGGCAATACTTCCACGTCGGCGCGTGGGTCATCGGCTTCATCCTGCTGTTCCTCGTCGGCATGAACGTTGTCATCCCGCGTTTTTTCTGCCGCGTGCTGTGTCCGCTCGGTGCATTTCTCGGCACGCTGTCCACGGCGGCGCTCTGGCGCATTGACCGTGACCCGACCAAATGCGTGGACTGCGACCTCTGCCTGAAAAGCTGCGAAGGCGCGTCCGACCCGCATACGCAGCTCCGCAAAAGCGAGTGTTTCGTCTGTTTCAACTGCATCGAGGACTGCCCGGAGGACGCGATCTCCTTTAAGTTTTTGCCCAAGCTGGAGCGCGAAATCACCGCGCCGGTCGTGCCCGGACGCCGTGCGTTTCTCGGCACACTGATTGGCCTCGGCTTCTATGCCTTTGGCCGCACGTCCGGCGCGAGCGACCGCAACTACGACAAACGCGTCATCCGCCCGCCCGGTTCCGTGGAGGAAAAAGATTTTCTCGACCGCTGCATCAAATGCGACCAGTGCATTCGTGTCTGCCCGACGAATGTGCTGCAGCCGGCGTTGATGGAATCCGGCCTCGAAGGCATCTGGACGCCGATCCTCAACATGAAGCTGGGTTCGTGCGACGTGAACTGCGTGCTCTGCGGCCAGGTCTGCCCCACCGGCGCGATCCAGCGCATCACCATCGAGGAAAAAACCGGCACCGGGCCGTTTGAAAAGGAAGGCCCCATCAAACTCGGCACCGCATTTTTTGATCAAGGCCGCTGCCTGCCGTGGGCGATGGAAACGCCGTGCGTCGTCTGTGAGGAAGTCTGTCCGGTGTCGCCCAAGGCGATTTTCTCGCGCGAAGTCACCATCATCAAGCGCGACGGGAATCCCATCACGCTGCGCCGGCCTTACATGGACCCGGCGCTGTGCATCGGCTGTGGCGTCTGCGAACACGAATGTCCCGTCACCGACGAGGCCGCCATCCGCGTCACCGCCGTGGGCGAGACGCGCTCCAAAGAACGCCGCCTGCTGATGGACGGCGGCGTGACCAGCGCCGTGATGGATTTGGAAAAGCGGCAGCGGTGAAAACTGCACCGCGTAACCCACGAAGCTTCGTTTACAGAAGTTTCATTATTTCTCGCTGATAAAAAACTCCCGCGTCACCGGCACGGCGGATTTGAACTTGCCCGACAAGCCATACTGCCACGCGACGACCGTCACCTTGACGGGAAACTTTGCGCGCGGCGGAATCCGGGTGAATCTCAAAACGTCGCCTTCCATTTCCGCCGGACCTTCGCGGACGAAGAAACCAACCTTCAAACTGGAATCGCTGGTGGCTTTGAGCTGAATCGTCTTTGTGCCGGCCTTTTGATCGGGTATCGCCGGGAAATCAATCGTCTGCCCGTTGGTTCCATCCAAGTGACGCGGCAACGGCAGCATCGCCTGCTGCACGGCGCGCTTGAAGGTGGCGTCGCCGGGCCAGACCGCGGCAAACCAGGCTTCATTCCCGCGCACGTCGCCGAGGAACGAGGCGCGGTCAAACGCCACGCGCCAGGTGTCATCGGAAACTTTTTCCACCGGACCGCAGATGCGCTGAATTGCAATCGGCATGGTCGTCTGCGGCGACTCGATGTGCTCGCCGGCTTTTTTTTGCGCCCAGCGCGCCGGGCGTCCGCTGCCGCCGGGAACGGTGTCGAGAAATGCGCCGGTGAGTTTGAACGTAACGCCGTCATCTTGCGGAGAAAACTTCAAGGTCACCTGCTGATGCGTCGGCCCCTGCGGCACGATCTGACCGTCCTGCACGTAACCGAGCAACGCCGGCTGGCCGCGCTGTTTCTGCTGAAATGCTTCGACGGCCTTCGCCAGTTCGCCATCAAAATACCAAAACGCATTCGTCCCCTGCCCTTTGAATTCGCCCACCGGCGCGGCGGGCGCGGCGGGATTTTTCCCAGCCACATAGCGCTCAGCCAGCCAGCCGGTTTTCGTGACATCAATCGGATTCAACTTCACCGGGCCGTGGGCCGGAAATTTTTCCGGCAGCCGGTATTGCGCCGCCTTTTTCAAGTAAAGCGCGAGCATTTCAACCTTGTCGGCCAGCGCCACAAAATGTCCGTCCGCCGGACAGCCCATCGCGCTCAACGGCATCAACGGGTGGGCGTTCTTGGTGGCCATTCCCTGCACATACCGTTCGTCGGCCCATTCGTATTCGCCAAGCGTGACGAAACCCGGCACGGAATCAATCGCGTGCTCGGTGAACGGCGGCGCGTTGCCCGGATCAGGCACGTAAGGCCACTGCCCGCTGAACGACAGCGTGCAGAGCACACGCTCTGGTTTCCACGCGGCAACATACCACGGCAACGACGCGGCGGCGGAATGGCCGCACGGAATCAGCGGCGCGTTGGTGAGTTCGTTGTAACCGGACGCGGCGGCGAGTGCCGTCATCATGGTGTCAAACTTTTCGCCGGCACCCTGGTCGAACCGGAAATTGCGGTCGAAAGCCGGCGCGACCCACACCTCGGCAAAGCCCAGTTCGGCGAGGGTTTTGCGGAATACCGGATTTTCAAACACGCCGATCTCTTCCATGTTGTGATGTCCGAAGACCACGGCGCGGACTTGTCGGCAGTCCGGCGGAATCCAAAGAAAAGCGCGGGGCGTTTCGCCGGCGCGATCCGACTGCGCGGGCACGGGCACGGACCATTGCCATTCGGCGCAATGGCCGGTTTGCAGGGAGACCAGCACTGCCAGCGACAACCCGAACAAGTTTCGTTTCATAATAAAATAACCAGCCGAATTCCGCCGCGTGATGAATGCGACATTTTTTACCGGCCATTTGCCGCAAGGTAACAACATCCGTCCTCAAAGGAAACTTTGTCTGAACCATTGGGTTTATGGCGATTGACAAACCCAAAAAACACGAACTTCACCAGAAGGTTTCGCCTTGCTCACGGGTCAGAGATGCGTCCCCGATTTTAGATTCCGGGTAAACATGGATTTTTTCAATTCCAGTTGGAATGGCCGACTCACCGAAAAACCAGCCGGTAAAATTCCGCCGGCTGGGATGGATTAATCGGCAAAGCGATCTGATTCGTCTGCGAGGAATTGGCAACCGTGCCCCAGTCATTGGTGTTGGAACTGATGCCGCTCGCCAGACGGTTCGTCTGCATCAGCAGCCGCCAACCGGTGTGATCCGAGGACCAGGACAGCGTGAGAGTTGTTCCGCTCATGCTCCATAAAAGATTCATCGGCGTGCACAACTGCCGCAGCGAACAGGCTGATGGTAATGTGTTAAATCAGTTTTCCAATTTGCGTGGTTGCGAAATCGCGATATTGGTGACAGCGCGATGTGGTCGTGTTATAGAAACACAACCCCGCATTTTATCTCTGCAACCGGAAGAACAGGGTTGCATTGGTCATGCTGACGGACACTTGGTTGTTCCCGCCGATAATGGAGGGCGTGAGGTTGACCGGGATCCAAACCGCACCAGCGCCCAAGGTGGAACTGGATACCAGCGTGAAACCTGAACCGGCCACCGGCCAGTTTAGTGTCAGCGATCCGTTGCCTTGGGAAACGGCCAGCGAAACATTGGTCGTGAGCAGGACATTCGGCCCGGCCGTGTCGTTGGCGGCGATTTCACCGGCGCTCAATGCCGTGTTGTAAATGCGAAATTCATTGATGGAACCTTTCAAGCAAGGATCGCCATAACCAGACCACGGCGACTTGCCGAGTGTGAACGCATTCTGCGGATAGCTGCTCAACGCCGGCAGCGAACCGCCGCAAGTGGAGGATAGCACGCCGTTGACGTAAATGGATTTCACGCCATTGACCGGATCATAGACCACCGTGATATGCACCTGCGTATTGTTGGTTGGCAGCACCGAACCGCCGTGCAGCACATGATTGCCCCAATTAACGTAGTTTTCAAAATAATTCGTGCCGCCATGACCATTGCCGCTGTCGTAGAGATTGTAGCGCAGGTAATTGCCGCCCGATCCGTATCCACCACCATCATCAATGGAAAACAGATGCACATTGTTGTTTGGCACGGTAAAGGAAAACCACGCATCAATGGTGAACTTGGACACTCCGGTGAGCAGATTTGCCGGCAGCGAAACATAGGTGCCGCTGGTGCCGTCCAACACGACATCTCCACTGCCGTCAAAGGTCGCGTCGCCATTCAATGTCCCGATCGCGCCGCCGACGGAATCATACGCGGTGGTGCCGCTGGTTTCGTTGAAACTGTAGCGGTGAATCAATGCCGCCGGCGTTACGATCACGCCCTGGTTGGTGAACGAGAAGCTCACGTTGTCAAACTGCGCCTGGCACAGCGTCCCGTCGTTCGCGCTGCACACGGCCAGGCCGGCATAAACACAGGTGTTCATCGCTACGGTGGTGGCACCGGATTGAGTCCAATTGGTGCCATCGGGCGAAATGAACGACGTGAACGTGTCATTGGTGCGCACGAGCCGCACCCAATACGGCGCGGCCAGGCCGGTGTTCCCGGTTACGCCGGAAGCCGAGCTGCCGGTGCCGCTGCGTTGTTGGAGTGCCGTGCCATTCGCCG
>PLYV01000305.1 GCA_003151855.1 Limisphaerales bacterium
TCGACGGTCATGATGTTGAGCGCCTTCGGATCCAGCCTTGAGAGCGCGGCGTAAATCGTCGTGGTTTTGCCGCTGCCGGCCGGGCCGGTGAGCAGCAGCAGGCCGGTGGTCTGCCGGAGAAAATTTTCCAGTTCCGTTTGCGCAACGGCCGCCAGCGACAATTCATCCAGCGCCTTGGCGGTTTCAGAATTGAACAGCCGCAGGACAATTTTCTCGCCGGTGACGGTCGGGTAGGTCGCCACGCGGATGTCGTTCCGGCATTTCAGCTCGTCGCGGGAAATGCGCCCGTCCTGCGGCAGCGATTCCTGGTAGGTCTTGAGCCGGGCGAGAAACTTGACGCGCCCAAAAACGCGCTCGGCGATCTCGGCGCGCAGTTCGCAGATGGGCGTGATGACGCCGTCCAGCCGGAAGCCGGCCTCGGCGGACTTGCCGCGCATCTGGAGGTGGATGTCGCTCGCGCCGGCGCGCTCGGCCTGCTGGACCAGCTGTTCAAGGATGGCCGGCGCACCCGTGGAAAGGCTGGCGGCGACAGGCGTCTTTGTCTCGATGGTTGGCTCGGTGGGCATGAATGGTTCGGGGGCTTTCATGCTTTTGACCGGGCTGCCCAAGTTTCGTCACGCAAAAAAACGCGCCGGCTTTTGGCCGGCGCGTCGCGAAGGGCTTTGGCTGACGCCTAGTTTGAACTGTCGGCCGCCGTTTTCCGCACGAACGGCTGGTAATGCGTGTGCAATAATTCGTGTGCGAGATGGGAATTCGGCTGCTTGTAAAATTCCGCATACAACCGGTGGATGTCCGGATTTTCGTGCGACCGGCGCAGGGCGGACTGGTTGTCAATTTCCACCAGCACGTGCTGCCGTTTTTCCAGCGTGTTGAGTTTTTCCGGCACCGGATGGCCGGCACCGCAGATGCAGCCGCCGGGACAAGCCATGACTTCGATCAAATCGTAGCCGGTCTTTTCGCCGGCGATGATTTTCTGGATGATCGGCTCGGCGTTTTTCAAACCGGAAACCACGGCCACCTTCAACGTAGCCCCGCCGGCTGTCACCGTTGCTTCCTTGATGCCTTCAAAACCGCGCACGGCTTCAAACACCAACCCTTGCTGGCCGGTGGCGGGATTGGCGGGCAGCGGCTGGCCGGTGATTTTTTCCACGGCCATGCGCAACGCCGCCTCGGCCACGCCGCCGGACGCGCCGAACAACACGCCGGCGCTGCTGACGGTTTTGTATGGCAGGTCGAATTCCGCCGGCTTCACGTCTTTCATGTCGAACCGGATCAGCTTGAGCATTTCCAGCATTTCCATTGTCGTGAGCACCGCGTCCACGTCGCGGATGCCGCCGGGCGCAAATTCCGGTCGCGCGGCCTCCTGTTTTTTGGCGAGGCAGGGCACGATGGAAACGACGAACAATTTTTCCTTCGGAATTTTCGCCCACTGCGCGAAATGATTTTTCACCGTCGCGCCCATCATCTGCTGCGGCGATTTGCAGGACGACAAATACGGAATCAATTTCGGATAGCGGCGCTCCACGAAGTTGACCCAGCCGGGACAGCACGAGGTGAACTGCGGCATGACGCCTTTTTTCTCCACACGCGTGAGAAATTCCGTCGTTTCTTCCACGACGGTCAAGTCGGCGGCGAAACAGAAATCGAACACCTTGTCGAAGCCCAGAACCTTGAGCACGCCGGCCATGTAGGCGGCGGCTTCGGCGGGCGCAACTCCGAGTTGCGCGGAAATCACGCTGCGCACCGCCGGCGCCACGTAGCCGACGACGATCTTGTCCGGGTCGTTGATGGCGCGGAACACCTTGCCTTTTTCGCGTTTGTAGTCGAGCGCGCCGCACGGACAGGCGTTGACGCACTGGCCGCAACTGACGCAGTCGGTTTCCCACAGCGGCCGGCCGGAGCGCGTGCCGACCACCTGCCGGCCGTTCGTCAGGCGATAACCCAGCACGTCCACGCCCTCGATTTCGGCGCAGGCGGAAATGCAGCGGCCGCAGGCGATGCACTTGTTGTCGTCGCGGACGATGAACGGATGATGGTCATCAATCAGGAAATGCGGACGTTTGTGAATCGGCTTCAGGAAGGAAATGCCGCTGCGGCGCGCCTCCTTGCGGAGCAGGCAATCGAACCGCTCGGTGCAGCCGCACTTGAGGCAGCGACCAGCTTCCGTCTTGGCGGTTTCCTCGGCCAAACCGGTTTCAACTTCGGCGAAATCTTTGACGCGTTTGGCGGCGGCGATTCCCGGCATCGGCGCGCGCGGGATGCGCGGCATTTCCTCGAATTCCCATTTCGGCAAATCTTCCAGCGTGCCGCGCGAGCAGTTGAAATTGGTGTTTTTCTCCTTCACATAACCGGTGGTGAGGAAGTGATCAATGGCCTCCGCCGCGCGACGGCCGGCACCAATCGCCTGCACCGCCGTGGCCGGGCCGGTCACGCAGTCGCCGCCGGAGAACACCTTGTCCACGGAGGTCTGCATGGTCTTGGGATTGACCTCGATGTCGCCCCACTTGTTGAGCTTCACCGGCAAATCGTTGTAGAGGAACTGCGTGTTGGTGCTCTGGCCGATCGCGCCGATGATGGTGTCGGCCTCGATCACGAAATCCGAACCTTCCACCGGCACGGGCCGGCGGCGACCGGAACGGTCGGGTTCGCCAAGCTGCATTTTGATACAGTGCAATTCCTTCTTGCCGTCGGCGCGAACGGAAATTTTCGTCGGCGCGGTGAGGAAAACCATTTCCACGTTTTCGTGCAGCGCTTCCTCGATTTCGTAAGGCGCGGCGGGCATTTCCTCCTGCGTGCGGCGATAAACCAATTTCACTTTGGCGCCCTTGCGAATCGCGGTGCGCGCGCAGTCAATGGCCGTGTTGCCGCCGCCGATGACGACCACCGTTTTGCCCAGGTCAATTTGCGCGCCGAGCGTGACCTGTTCCAGATAATTGATGCCCAGCCAGACGCCGGGGGAATTTTCACCGGCAATCTGCATCGCCGTGGCGCGCCACGAACCGATGGCGAGATAGACGGAATCAAAATCCTTCTGCAAATCTTCCAGCCGCAGATGGACACCCAGCGCCTTGCCGGTCTGGAGTTTCACGCCGAGGCTGGTGATCAGGCCGATCTCCTTGTCCAGCGTGACCTTGGGCAAACGATATTCAGGAATGCCGAAACGCATCATGCCGCCGGCATAAGATTGTTTTTCAAACACCGTGACCGCGTGGCCTTTGATCGCGAGATAATACGCGGCGGAAAGGCCGGAGGGGCCGCCGCCGACGATGGCGATTTTCTTGCCGGTGGGCGCGGCGACGCGCGGCGTCCACGGTTTTTCACGCGCCATGTCCCAGTCGGCGGCAAAGCGTTTGACGTGGTTGATGGCCACCGCCGAATCCACCAGCTTGCGCCGGCATTGCGATTCGCACGGATGCGGACACACGCGGCCGCATGCGGACGGAAACGGATTGCGATCCTTGATGACGCGGATGGCGGCCTCGTAATTGCCGTTGCGCACCTGGCGCAGATAACTCTGGATGTCAATGTTCGCCGGGCAGGTCATCACGCACGGTGCCACGCAGTCGGCGTTGTGGTCGGAGAGCAATTGTTCCAGCCGGATTTTGCGGTAGCTTTCCAACTTGGCGCTGTGCGTCGTGATTTGCATGCCCGCCTGGATGGGCGTCTGGCACGCCTTCACCTCGCGCCCGTCCGATCCGATTTCCACGACGCACAAGCCGCAGTTGCCGTTGGAGCGTTCGAGCCGAAGGTCGTTGCAAAGATGTGGGATGTGCTGGCCTTCCTGGATCAGCGCCTGAAGAATGGTAAGACCGTCAAATACCTCGATTTCGCGGCCGTTGACCGTGACCTTGATCCGTTTTTGCTGTGGTAATAAATTCATGTCGTGTGTTTCTTTGGTTGCGGCTTCGTATTTTATGCGCGCTGCGACCCGGTTCCGGCCGACGAAATGCCAAAATAACTCAAGGACGTGATGGATGGTCCATCACGCCGACTTTTGAAAATTGGCTAAACTCCAACTGCTGGATCAACCGCCAGAAGCAGGGCTGCACCGACGCGGTTCTGAAGATATGCGGAACGGCTTAAAATTCAATATTCTTGTGCAGAAGTTGAAACAATTAAGATTTACTAAACTCAAAAATAATCCGGCTCGTTGCCCGGCTGCCACTTGATATTGCAACCGATGCTGGCGGCCTGCATTTCCGAAGTCGGCTTTCCTGCCAGCACGGCGTCGAGCGCGGCGCGCAGATCTTTTCCCGTCACCGGAACGCCGTTGCCCGGCCGGCTCGCGTCAAACTGTCCGCGATAGACGAGCCGGCGACCGCGATCAAACAGGAAAAAATCCGGCGTGCAGGCGGCGCGATAACTTTTGGCCACGGCCTGCGTCTCGTCGTAAAGATAGGGGAAAATATAGCCGGCGCTTTTCACCTCGTCCTTCATTTTCGCCGGGCCATCCTGCGGATAGTTTTTCGCGTCGTTGGAGCTGATGCCGACGATGCCAACGCTTTTCGCCGCGTAATCGCGCGCCAGTTGCGCCAGCCCGGCGCGGAGGTGGACGACATACGGACAATGGTTGCACATGAAAATCACCAGCAGCGCGGCCTTGTCCTTGAAGTCCGCGAGCGTGACGGTTTTGCCATCTGTGTCCGGCAGTTTGAAATCCGGCGCGCTCGTGCCGAGCGGCAGCATGGTGGAAGGTGTGAGAGCCATGCGCGAAATATAAGTCCAACGTCCAAAGTTCAAAGCCCAAAGTCACCGGGAAAAAAGCTCGTAAATCGTAAATCGTAAATCGTAAATTTGGGTGTGGCCAAAAACATCGTCTATTTCGACTTGGAAACGCAGAAGTCCGCCGAGGAAGTCGGCGGCTGGGGCAACATTTCTAAGATGGGCATGAGCGTCGGCGTGACTTACAGCACGGCGCGCGGCGAATATAAAATTTATGGCGAGCCGCAGGTCAACGACCTGATCACCGAATTGCAGCGCGCCGACCTCGTCGTCGGCTTCAACAATCTGCGCTTCGATTACGAAGTATTGCACGGCTATTCCGCGCTCGACCTGACGCAAATCCCCACGCTCGACATGCTCGTCGTCTTGAGCGAAAAACTCGGCCACCGGCTCTCGCTCGACTCCATCGCCACGGCGACGTTCGGCGTGGAAAAAACGGCGGAAGGTTTGCAGGCGATCCGGTGGTGGAAGGAAGGCAAGCTCGCGGAAATCGCGGAGTATTGCTGCTACGACGTGAAGATCACCAAGCTCGTCCACGAATACGGCGCGCAGCAAAAACAACTTCACTATCACAACCGCTTTGGCAAAAAACTGACCGTGCCGGTGAGCTGGTGAACCGCCTCAGCCCTTCAGCTTCAAATCCAGAACGGCGGCGCGCAATTGCTGCGCCAGTTCCTTGCGGTCGTCGGTCGTGCGCTGGAATTTTCCAAAGCGCACCGTCGCGTGGACGGATTTTTTGCCGAGCAAATTGACGAGGTGCGGAAGAAATGAATGTTCGCCCCAGTAGCAGACTTCGTTGCGCGCGTCGCCATCCGGCAGCTCGTAGTGGATCCAGCTGACGGAAATCTCGTGGCCGCCACGTAAGGCCGGTTCCAGCAGCGAGGCGCGGAAGGGCAGCACGTCTGTCCCGTCCGAACTCGTGCCTTCGGGAAACACCACCACCAGCGCGCCGGCGGCGAGCGCGATTTCAATTTCCCGATTCACCTCGCCGACGTGCGTGCGGCGTTCGCGTTGGATAAAAACCGTTCCCGCAATCGTGGCGAACCAGCCGAACAGCGGCCAGCTTCGCACTTCCGCCTTGGACACGAACACCGCCGGCGTCACCGACGAAATTGCGAGAATATCGAGGTAGCTCAAGTGGTTGCTGACGAGCAAACCGCTTTTGGGAAGGTAGCCGGCGATGTCGGCGGAGTAGCCGAAGATTTTCAGATGCCGGCGCGAGGAACGGCCCAGCCACGCGGCGCGCGCGAGCCGCCGGGTTGCCTTGGGCGCGCGGGCGGCGGTGAGAAAATAGTTGAGGCTGATGACCAGCGCTTCCCACAAAAACCACACCAGCCGGACGGCAGCACGAAATGTCATGCGCGGATTTCAGCGGCAGGAACGGCGCAGGTCAACCCAGAAAACGCGCGCGCGCTTCGGGCGAAAGGGCTTCGAGGTCAATCACCGTGAGGAAATCAATCGTCTGGAAATGCCGGTCGAGCGCCGGCGGCCCGCAGATTTTCGCGCCCAGCGACAGGTAGGCGCGGAGCAGTTTGGGAATTTTCGCCGCGTCTTCCGTGACCGCGTCCAGCGGGCAGTCGTAGGCCGCCAAGGGCCGCGTGCGCCACGCGGGCTCCGCGAGGTTTTTGCGGCACAGCGCGGTATAGGCCGACGCGCCTTCCGCCGGATTTTGCGAGGTCAGCGAGCTGCAACCGATGAGGTAGCGCGCGCCGCGTGCCTGCGCGTAATCCGCAATGCCCTTCCACAGCAGGCCGAGCACGATGAGATTGCGGTGCTGCTTGTGGACGCACGCGCGGCCGAGTTCCACGATTTCATTCCGCCACGGCTCGAAGACGGAAAATTCAAATTCCTGCGCGCAATAATAGCCCAGATTTTTTGCCGCGCTCGCACCGGTCTGTAAACGGTAGGTGCCCACGATGCTGCCGCTCGGAACGTGCTCGACCAGCAGATGATCGCACACCGCGTCGTAAGGATCAGCGTCCAATCCGGTCGCGTAGGAATGCGCCAGCCCCTCATTCAATTCGAGGTTGAAGACCTCAAAGCGCAAAGTCTGCGCGGCGCGAATCTCCGCTTCGGAGCGCGCGAGCCGGGTGGTATATTGCGAAGTGGCGTTCACGACCAGACGCACGGTTTCTTTGACAATGTTCACGGGACATAGCCTAACCGGGCGATGTGACGATTATGTGTCAGCCGGGTTAATTTTTCAAGCTGGCAATCCCGCTGGCTTTCAGCGTTTTCGCAAGGCCAGAAACTTCTCCACGTATTTGCCCAGCAAGTCCGCCTCCAAATTCACCGCGTCGCCAACTTTCCGCTCGCGCAGCACCGTCACGTCAAACGTGTGCGGGATGATCCAGATGCGAAAACTTTTTTTCGACACGCTCGCCACCGTCAGGCTGATGCCGTCCACCGCCACCGAGCCTTTGAAAACGAGATATTTCATCACGTCCGCCGATGCGGCGATGTCGAGGACATGATCCTTGCCCGCGCGTTCCCATTTGATGATTTTGCCGAGGCCGTCCACATGGCCGGTGACAAAATGCCCACCCAGTTCGCCGTTCGCGCGGAGCGAGCGCTCGAGGTTCACGAGCGAACCGACTTTGCCAAATTGGAAATTCGTCCGCTGCCAGCTCTCTTGCAGCAGATCGAATTGAATCAGCTTTGCTTTCCCGCGCGGCGTGATTTTGACCGCCGTGAGGCAGCAGCCGTTGACCGCCACGCTGTCGCCGACCTTCACGCCGCGTCCGCAGACGTTGGCGCGCACGGTCAGCTCGATGGATTTTTTCGTGGGCGTGATTTTTTCGATGACGCCCGCTTCTTCGACAATGCCGGTGAACATGGGGGAAATCTAAATCGGTTCGGAAACCGCGTCGAGCCGCGTTTTGCCAATCAACGCACCAACCTTGCTTTAAACCACCCGCGCCGTCAGCAGCAAATCCTCGCCCAGCTTGCGCCATTCGACGTCGTGGAGCTGAACAATCTCGCTCAAACTTTTTGCGCCGTCGCCGGCCACCGCCTTGCGCGCGTCGCGGCCGCCGAGGATTTTGGGCGCGTAAAAAAACGCCACGCGCTGCGCAAAACCGCCGAGCAGGAACGACGCGTTCATCTCGCCGCCGCCCTCGACCAGCAGGCTCGTCACGTTTTCCGCGCCGAGCTTTTGCAACAGCCAGCGCAAATTAATTGCCAATTGCCGATTGCCGATTGCCGATTTATTTAGCGGCGCAATGATGACCTTCACCCGCTTCGCCAAGGCGGCCACACGCTTCTTCGGCGCGCTTTTGCCGACGACAATCGTGGTCAGCGCGGCCCATTCATCACTCACCACCTTCGCGGTCAGCGGCGTCCGCGCCCGCGAATCAAGGACGATGCGGCGGAGTTGTTTTCCCATCTGCCATCTGCCATCTGCTATCTGCTTCCTCACCGTCAAACTCGGGTCATCCGCGAGAATGGTGTTCACGCCGACGAGAATGGCGTCGCTGGCGTGGCGCAATTTCATGCCGTGCGCGCGGGCCTTTGCGCCGGTGATCCATTTGGACTCGCCGCTGGCGGTGGCGATTTTGCCGTCCAGCGTCATCGCCGCCTTCACGGTGATAAACGGCGTGTGGCGGACAATCCAATGGTTGAAGGCTTCGTTCAAACGCGTGCATTCTGCGGCCAAAGCCCCGGGAGCGCCGGCATCCTGCCGGCGGGTGGTGGATTTGTGGATGGAGGAACTCGCCGGCAGGATGCCGGCGCTCCCGGAAACCGACACCTCGATGCCCGCGCGCTGCAAAATCTTGAAACCCTTGCCCGCGTGATTCGGATTCGGGTCGGTCGCGCCGATGACGACGCGTTGGATGCCGGCGGCAATGATGGCCTCGGTGCAAGGCGGCGTGCGGCCATGCGTGCAGCACGGTTCCAGTGTGACGTAAAGCGTCGCGCCGCGCGGCGAGTGGCCGCGTTTCTGCGCATCGCGGAGCGCCTCGATTTCCGCGTGGGGCAGGCCGGCGCGCCGGTGCCAGCCGCGCCCAATGATTTTTCCGCGTTTCACCAGCACCGCGCCGACGAGCGGATTGGGCGAAGTCGCGCCGGTGCCGCGCCGGGCGAGCCGGAGGGCGAGGCGCAGGAATTGGGCGTCGGACATCGGGCGCATCGTAGCGGCTGCGGCGCACCGGCTCAAACGGAAAGGCGGCACATGAAATTCGGCTCGACACGCGGGTGAAGGAAAATGTCGCGGAGCGACGCGGGAAATTAGCCAGCTACGCAGTGGCTGGTTAAAATGGAAAACGGTTTTCGTCCTGAAAGGACGATGGCAACGGGCGATGCAGAAGATTCCACCGTCCTTTCAGGACGGAATATTTTGCGGTGAATGACCAGCCATTTCGTAGCTGGCTAATTTCCGGTTGTCCCGTTGGGACGAAAAGTGCGTGGCCGTGCTGGAGTTTCGGCTCGACACGCGGGCGGGGCGGAAATAGCGTCGGGGACGAGAAGTCATGATTGAAGTTTATGCAGATGAAACCGGAACTGGCGGAGTTCCCAAATCCGGCAAAGAGCCGTCTCCGGGTAAACCGCCAACATTCTGCAAACATTTATGATGCTGGTCACAATTTGCCACTGCGAATTTTGGATATTATCATCGGGAGACATGCTTTTACAAAAGGCCATCCGGGTTATGAATTACGCACATTTAAAAATGAAGAATGGCACGCGCTCATTGCAGATATGCGTAAACAAAAAATGAATTTTGAAATCAGCAGATCTATTCTTGGCGAGTCAAGGCGGGAATATTATCCCACGCTGATTCACCCATTTTTCAAAAACCTTTTTTCGACTTACAAAGCAAAATAAAAAACGCCCCGCGATTGCTCGCGGGGCGTTTGGTGTTTGATGATTTATTTCACGCGCCGACGCTGGCGAGTTCTTCGTTCGTCTCCACGTTCACGATCTTGAACTGTTCGGCGTGCATCCCGGTGTCCGCCCGGAAGGACAATTTGCCGAAGTAGCGCTTTTCCATCTCGATGAGATGTTTCTCGTCCTCGGTGCGCAACCGTTCCAGCACGGTCGGATGCACGACGATGCGGAGCTGGAAGTCATTCTCGTCGCGCGTGCGTTTCTTGAGGAGTTCCTGGAGCTTGCGCTGGATCTCCACGCTCATGGTGATGGTGCTCTTGACCTTGCCGCGGCCCTTGCAATACGGGCAGTCGTCATACACGGCGGCGCGCACGGATTCGCTGTGGCGCTGGCGCGTCATCTCCATCAGGCCGAGCTGCG
>PLYV01000020.1 GCA_003151855.1 Limisphaerales bacterium
CGTTGTATTCCGTGAACCAGTTTTGCTCGGCAGCCGGTTGCAGGTTCAAGGTTGCAGGTTTCAGGATTTCGCGCGTGGCGTCGTCCGTGAAAAACTTCACGTTCTTGGCCGCGAGCTTTTGCGCCATCGTCGGCAGAAAAGTTTTTGCCACGGTCGTGTCCACCAGCAACGTTTCCGCCGCGTTGCAAACGCCGGNNGTTCATCACGATTTCCTCGGCCATCTTCAAATCGGCGTCGGCATCCACGAAGACGTGACAGACGCCTTTGTAATGCTTGATGACGGGCACCTTCGAGCAGTCCGCCACGGCGCGGATGAGGCTTTCGCCGCCGCGCGGCATGCAGAGGTCTACGTATTGCGTGAGCGACAGCAGAATCGGAATCGCCTCGCGGTCGGGCGTGGGCACGACCTGGATCGCGTGTTCGGGAAAACCGCGATGCGCGATTTTGCCCGCGTCAATCATGGTCTGGGCGATGATCTGGTTGGAGTTCAACGCCTCCTTGCCGCCGCGCAGGATCGTGGCGTTGCCGGATTTAAAACACAGGCTCGCCGCGTCGGCGGTCACATTCGGACGCGATTCGTAGATGATGACCACGACGCCGATGGGCGTAGAAATTTTTTGCAGCTTGAGACCGTTGGGCCGGATGCGCTCGTCGAGAATTTTTCCGACCGGATCCGCCAGCACCGCGACTTCGCGCAAACCGCGCGCCATGCCAGCGATGCGTTTGTCGTCGAGTTGGAGCCGGTCGAGCATCGCGGCGGACAGGCCATGCTTTGCGCCAAATTCCATGTCGAGCGCGTTCGCCTTTTTAATGGCTTCGGCGTTTTGCTCCAGCGCGGTGGCCATGGCGAGCAGGCAGGCGTTTTTCTCCGCCGTGGTCAGCTTGGCGAGTTCGCGCGACGCGGCCTTCGCCTGCCGGGCGAGCTGCGTCATCTGTTCGGTCAAAATCATGTCAGCCAAATTAACCGAATTGGGCCGGAAGTCAAAAACCGGAAGGCGATTTGGTGGGACGCCGCCCCACCGCTGTCACTGCAAATTCAAACTGGAGCCAAAAACGTTCTTGAAAAAATCCCCGCCGCGCAAGGCGACCAGCAACGTCAGCCCAGTCAGGTCGGCGCGCGACTTGATGTTTTGGAGGACGAGATTATCGATGCCAAATTTCTGCTCGCGGTTGTTGGCCGGATTTTGCAAGTCGAGGAACCGCACCGTGCCGACGGACACGTTCAACGCATCAATGCCCTGAAATTCCAGGCCCGTCCGCAGTTTCAATTCCTTCAAGCCGGCGTTGCCGCCGCCCGGCGCGCCTTTCTGCGGCAACGCAACGCCGAACGCGAACAGGTTCGTCTGCCCGGCCTCATTTTTCACGATGACCAGCTCGGCCAGGTTGAAGCGCACCAGCGTGAGATGAATTTGTCCTTTCGCCAGCGCGTCGCGGTCGTATTCCACATGGATTTCCGGGATGGTCAGGAACGGCGTGCCGCCGAATGCCGGCGGGTTGTGGATTTTAAAATTCGTGATTGTGACGACCGGCTCCAGCAGGCCGAAATGAAATTTGCCGATCTCCGCGTCCATGCCCGTCTGCGCGCGGATGCGGTGTTCGGCGGTGACGCGCAGGATGGGGTCCAGCGACAACAGAAAAACCACCGCCAGCGCCACGAGCAGCAGCACCGCGCCGAGAAACCATTTCAAAATTCGTTTCATCAGAATTGACGATCCACGATTTACGAGCCGCCACCAAGCGATGCAGGATTCATCAATCGTAAATCTAAAATCGTAAATTTAGAGCCGCACATCCTCCGGGCGCACTTCCAGACATTCGTCCTGGTCTTCCCAGATCACCGTCGGATAGGCGTCGAGCAATTTCGGCGCGAGCTGTGTGCCGGCGAGGATGAGCAGTTTTTCAGCGTGTTGCGCGGCGGCTTCGTAGGCCGCATCGTAATTGCCCGCCTTACGGCGCTGGCGGTCGTCCCAATGCGCCACGGCGTGGACGGGTTCGTATTCATTGGCCCACAGTTCAAGACCGGTCCGGAACTCGACGGACAATTCGTCGAACGGCACGAGGATTTCGTTGCAATGCTGGCAGATCAAACCTTCCGCCTTCACTTCGCGCGTGAGCAGCGGGAGGAACGGCGCGCGGCAGCAAGGCGACTCTGCATACGCGGCGGGCGCGGTGGCGAGGCGCTTGAACCACACCTGCCGGCCATGTGCCACCTGCGCGCCGAGGCGATACGCGCCGACGAGCGGATGCGAGAGCCGCCAGGCGCGGCCTTCGAACTGGCCAAGTGTCTGCGCGAGCCAGCGCGCCAGCGTGAGGTCGTCCCATGCCGCGAACGCGCGACCATATTCCGCCCACAAAGAATCGAGAGGCGAACTTGAAGGCATATCCATCCCCTTAGTCTGGCGCGGCGGAAATGTTTTGTCGAGCGGCGTTGATCACCTCATTTCAGCCGGAGCGTGCCGTTGATGGCGGCTTGGCAAAATACGAGAAGAAACGGCTGTTGTTGATTGGTAATTTTGAAAACACTTGGGCGACTTTGAGGGCAGAAATTGGTGAAAAAATTCACTAAAACAATCCTGCGGCCGCCGCCCGGCACCACGCAGTTCGCCCGCGCTTCCCAGTGTCGTTTTTCAGACCGTCACACAGTTCTAAACGGAGTAAAGTTTTCATTCCGATTCAGGCGGCCAGTTCATTATGCTCGCCCCGTGCAAAAGTTGCCGCGCCCATTTTACGACCGCGAAACCGCGCTCGTCGCGCGCGAACTGCTCGGCAAATGGCTCGTTCACCAGTCCGCCCAAATCGAGCGCATCGGAAAAATTGTCGAGGTCGAGGCGTATCTCGGCGCACACGACCTCGCGGCGCATTCTTCCAAGGGCCTGACCGAACGCACCAAAATCATGTTCGGCCCGCCCGGCTTTGCCTACGTTTATTTGATCTACGGCGTCCACCACTGCATGAATGTCGTGACCGAAGGCGAACATCACGGCGCGGCGGTGCTGTTGCGCGCCGTTGAGCCGGTGAAAAATATTGCCGGCAAAACCAGCGGGCCGGGCCTGCTTTGCCGCGCCATGGAAATTGACCGCCGGCTGAATGGCCACGATTTGTTGAGCGATGATTTTTTCATCGCTGAGCCGGCGGTCGCGGAAAAGTTTTCCATCGTCAAACGCCCGCGCATCGGCGTAGACTACGCGAAACACTGGGCGAAACGGCAGCTCCGGTTTTACATCAAAGACAACCCGTTTGTCTCGCGGCCTTAAACAGCCGTAATCATAATCGTAATCACCATCTTAATCTTAATCGGCGTTGATGATTAAGATTAAGAGTAGGATTACGATTAGGATTCAAACCTTCTCCACACCCGGCAGCTCTTTGCGCGACTGCACGACGTGATCCACGAGGCCGAACGCCTTGGCTTCCTCGGCGCTCATGAAATTGTCGCGGTCGCAGGCTTTTTCCACCACGTCATAAGTCTGGCCGCTGTGCTTGGCGAGAATCGTGTTCAGGCGCTGCTTGAGCTTGAGCATGTATTTCACGCGGATTTCCACGTCGCTCGCCTGGCCTTCCGCGCCGCCGAGCACCTGATGAATCATGATGTTCGAGTTTGGCAGCGCAAAGCGTTTGCCCTTCGTGCCGCCGGAGAGCAGCACCGCGCCCATGCTCGCCGCCTGGCCGATGCAATAGGTGTTAATGTCGCAGGTCAGATACTGCATCGTGTCGTAAATCGCGAGTCCCGCCGACACGCTGCCACCGGGCGAATTGATGTAAAAATGGATGTCCTTCTTCGGATCGGCCATCTGCAAAAACAAAAGCTGCGCGACAATAACGTTGGCGATGCCGTCGTCCACCGGCGTGCCGAGAAAGATGATGCGGTCCACCAGCAGCCGTGAAAAAATGTCGAACTGGCGCTCGCCCCGCGCGGTCTGCTCGATGACGGTCGGATACGGAATGATCGAATTATTCATGGCGAAATAACTACTTCATTTTCGCCGCAAGTAAAGGCGGGAAGTGGCGGTGCATTTCAAAAATAAAAAAGGCGCGGAAACCTTTCCGCGCCTTGAAAGCTCCGCCGGGAAAATTTATTTCACCGCGTCGGCAGCCACGATTTTCACGCTGATGAGCGCCTGCTTCGTCACGGGCCGGTCGCCGGGAACCGTGGGCGTGGTGGCGATCTTTTCCAGCACATCGTCGCCCTTGATGAGCTTGCCGAACGCCGTGTATTGGCGGTCGAGGAAGCGCGGGTCGCCGTGGCAGATGAAAAACTGCGAGCCGGCGGAATTCGGGTCCTGTGAACGCGCCATCGAAAGCACGCCGCGGACGTGCGGCTTGTCGTTGAACTCCGCCTTGATCTGGTGGCCCGGTCCGCCGGTGCCCCACGCGCGCTGTTTGGAATCGTCCTTGGTCAGCGGATCGCCGCCCTGGATCATGAAACCCTTGATGACGCGGTGAAAACAGGTGCCGTCGTAAAAGCCCGACTTCGCGAGCTTCTTGAAATTCTCGACGTGGCCCGGCGCGACGTCCGGCCAGAATTCGAGGACGATTTCACCGGCACTGGTGGTAAGGATGGCAACTTCGCTCATAATATATTTTGGTTGATTGAAAAATTATTTCACGCTGGCGGCGGGCACGATCTTGACGCTGTCAATGTTGACGCGCTTCACCGGCCGGTCGGAGCCTTCCGTCGGCGTGTTGGCGATCTTGTCCAGCACGTCAAAGCCTTTGATCAAATTGCCGAACACCGTGTATTGGTTGTCGAGAAACCCCGCGTCCGCGTGGCAGATGAAAAACTGGCTGCCGGCGGAATTCGGGTTCGGCGTGCGCGCCATCGAAAGAATGCCGCGCGCGTGATGCTTGGCGTTGAACTCCGCGTTGATGGTGTAGCCTGGCCCGCCCTGCCCCCACGAATCCTTCTTTGCCTCGTCCTTCGTGTTCGGGTCGCCGCCCTGGATCATGAAGCCCTTGATGACGCGGTGAAAACACTGGCCGTCATAAAAACCCTGCCGCGCGAGCTTCTTGAAATTCGCCACGTGGTTCGGCGCGACGTCCGGATAAAACTCCACCACCAGCGTGCCTTCGCTCGTCTTGATGACGGCGACCTCGTCGGCGGCCTTCGCCGGCGCGGCGGCCGGTGCGGCGGCGGGCGCATTGGTCTTGGCGTCTTCGGCTCGAATTGCGCCAGCGGCAAACAGGCCGAGCGCGCAGAGAAAAGTGATTGCTTTCATGGTCGCGAAATTTTCCACAGGCGCGGCCAAAAGTCACGCGCAGAATGAAATCATTTCCGACGCGGGCCGTCCTGCATGGAACTCGTGATGAGGCTGCTTTGCGGCCGCCGGCGGGAGCGGATGATCATCACGCCGACGATGACCACCACCACAAACAAACCTGCCCCGGCGTAAAGCAGACGCCGCGTCTCGCGGTCGCTGTTTTCCTCCATCGCCGGCGCGGCGATAACCGGCGGCGGATTGGTCACCGCCACTTTCACCGGCTCCGGCGGGGCGACTGGAACAATCAGCGGCTTCACCGGTGCGATGGAAACGGTTGCTTCCGGCGGGGAAACGGGCGCTGGCTCCGGCGCAATCTTGGTCGCCTCGACCGGCGGCGCGACGGTTTCCGCCGGCGCCGTTGCGGACGGCCCGGCCAGCGTGCCGCTGACATTCGTGCCGACAATGACCAGACTGGGAGTCGTCACCGGCGCGGGCGCAGGTTTCACCGGCGCAACGACACGCGGCGGTAGATTCGTCACCGGCGGCGGGGGCGGTGGAAACGGCGGCAGATTGATGGCTCCCGGCGGAAAATTCACCGTGCAACCGAGATACTTCCCTCCCAGCGAACGCAGCACCACCACGAACGGCTGCGCATTTTTCTTCCGCTCCGCCCGCCCGTCGCGGAACGTCTGGTTGACGCCCGCGTCATACGGCGTCGCGGTGATTTCACTGTCGCCATCGCAGAAAATCACGGCGGTGAACCGCGCCGAATCCGCCACCACGCCGCCCAGCACCGGCTGCAACGCCGCCAGTTGCGCGTCGCCCGATGATTTTTGCGCGTGGAGAAAAACCAGCAGGTTGCTCGTCAAGTTTGCCGCCAGCGCCGGCTGCCAGGTCACCAGCGGGAACTCGCCGGCGCGCAATTTGGAGCCGCACGTCCAGACGCCGATGCTGTCGCCGGCCTGCATTTGTTCGGCGGCGGCGGTCGCGAAAAAATTCTTCAAGGCCTGCTCCGTCGCCGGCAGCCGCTTCTGCATCGCCGACGAAGTTTCAAAGACGAACAGCCAGCGCGCCGGGCCGTCCGCCTGCGCGAACGCACCCGCCGGCAGCAGCAGTGCCGCCAGCAACGCGACCGACCAGCGGGCGAGGCGCGGAATATATTTTGGCGGCGGCAGTTTCATGGTTCAACGCGACCGAAAAAACCGGTTTCGTTCGGAGCGGTTGTGATTGTTCAGGTTTTCCGACAAGTCCGCCAGCGCATTCTGGATCAGCGCAATGAAATTGCCGCAGCTGGCCACCGAGCCGCCGAAGCCGCTCACCGTGTCGCGCTCCGCAAAATCGTCCGTCACCACCAGCACCTCGCCGTAAGGCTGGAACCGATGCGCCGCGCGCTCGATCAAATCATCCGCCGTCTGCCCCGCCCGCGAAAACAAAACCTCCACCGCCGTGCCGGACTCGTTCTTCGGCTTCCGGCGCGAACCGCGACCATCAAAAAAAACGGTCACCGGCGTGCCGCTCGCGTCCTGATATTGCTGGAGCATTTCCACCAGCGCATCACGCGCCGTCTCGGCATGACGCGGCGCGCCCTCCGCCAGCTCCGGCCAACTATGGAGCAGGCTGTATTTGGAATTATCCCTAAATGCGGCTTGCCTTTGAAAAGCAAACAACAAATTATACCCATCTACTAAAATGCGAACCAACGCCATAAAACCAGCGTATTCTTATCAAAGGTTTTCGTCCACAAAACAAAAGACAGGTGATTCAACCGCCCGCCAAACAGGAGCAGCAGAATCATTCGCCAAACAATTCAATTTGGAATTACGCCAAACTTTTTCTGACGAGGGAGTGTCTGGATTCAAAGGAAAAAACTTTTCCAATGAATCAGCCTTGTCTGATTTTTTGAAATTGGTGGATTCTGGCGACATTCCCAAAGGCGCAGTGTTAATCGTCGAAAACATGGATCGGTTGTCCCGCCAATCCATCCTGCCATGCTTGTCGAAATTTATTGAAATTATTAACAGGGGAGTTTCCATTGGCGTCATTTCTCAAGGGAAGATTTTGGATGAAAAATCCATTACAGAGAATCCGATGGAGTTGATGCTGGTTTTGGTTGAATTTTCACGGGCAAACAACGAATCAGAAACCAAATCAAAGCGCAGCAAAAGCGTTATCATCAAAAAAATTGAGGCGGTTAAGAATGGAAGCAAAATTTGGTTTGGGTGCCAAAAACCAAGTTGGATTATCGGTTTGAACGATGGCAAATTCGTCGAAGACAAATCACGGGTCAAGATTGTCCAAAGTATTTTCGAGATGTATTTGGCAGGATGGAGCACAAATAAAATTGCATACACTCTGAATCAGAAGCGAACGCCCACTCTTCGTCTATTCAAAGACAAGAAGACCAATCAGATGAAACTTTGGACGAATTCAACCGTCGCCGAATTGTTAAGAAACAAAAATGTGATTGGTTGGTTTGGCATCAACGGGAACGAATTCACCAGTTATTTTCCGGCCATTATTTCCGAACGAAACTTTCTTCTGGCTCAAAATAAGCTAAACCAAAACACAAAAAATCGAGGTGGTTCCAAATACGGTTTGGTGCGGAATTTGTTCAAGGGTTTGCTTTACTGCCATTCCTGCGGACAAGTGATAGAAACCAAGGTTGGCTCTTACGCCAATGTTGAAGGCGGATTGAACCATTACGCACATTACATCTGTCGAGGCGTCAAAAACAAGAATGGTTGCACCAACAAATTTAGATTCAATGTCTCTGATTTCGAGCAGGATATTTTCGCCATTGTGCTAGAAAAGTCACCAGCAGAATTACTGTTCAAGCCAAAAGACAAAGCGGAATCTGTATGTGGCAAACTTGAACTCGAACTTTTGAAAGTTAATGCTGATTTGAATGACACGGTTTCGCTAATTGGCAAGGTGAAATTGCCGCAACTTGAAACCAAATTAACCGAGTTGGACAAGCGTAAAAATGCGATAGAAGAGCAATTAAAAATTGAAAGCGCCAAGGAAACTTCGATGGCTGATACACCTTTGAAGTTAGCAAAATTGAAAGAAATTATTGATGCAAACGATGATGATATTACGGAACTCGACAAGGCAATGACCGAAATGATTAAAGCTCTATCCGACACAAATAAAAGAAAACAGCTTAAAAACATCATGCCCGATTTGTTTAGCCGGATTGAATTGGACTTTGTTAAAGCGGAATCCCATCTGACATTTGCCAACGGCACCCAAAAGAAAATCAGCCATTGTTTTGTGTAGTTAAATCCGCACTTGCTTCTGGTTCCGAAAATAGTTTTCCCCCAAAAAGCTCCTCTTGCTTAAAAAATTATTTTGGAATGGTCCAGGAATAGGATTTTCCGTCAGATAAATTGAGACAGACAGAATATAATCTGTTTCAAACAATGTGTGCATTTTTGAAAACGCACCATTGTTGCCCCGATTTCGATAGCAATTTCATGTCATAATTAAAAATCACTTTATCGGTATCGTTTTTATATCGAATCTTTTGGAAGATTTCTTGAACTGAAATCTATTTATTTTCTGAAAGTGTAAGCTCGTCTTTGGTAGGAGTGCAAAACTTCGTAACGCTGGAGCGGGTTCAATAAATTCGGCAATAGCCCTTGAATGATTGCTATGACTACAAAAGAAAATGAAAAAAGAAATCTACGGTATCAAGACCAACATGATGGAATTTACGCATCACTAGACCGCATTAAGAATTGGATGATTTACGGCCATTTGACTTTGCTGAATGAAGACCAATTTGACGAAAAAACAAGATTGAAAAAATTTCATCTCCTCATGCGAGACTTGGCAAAAAGATTTACAGGAAGCCGAAACTTGGATGCAACGGCATGGTTTCT
>PLYV01000121.1 GCA_003151855.1 Limisphaerales bacterium
TGCATCGAGATCTGGAATCTCGTCTTCATGCAGTTCAACGCCAACCCCGACGGCAGCTTTTCTCCGCTCCCGGCCAAGGCGGTGGACACCGGCATGGGCTTTGAGCGCGTCACCAGCATCATTCAGGGCACCAAAAACCTGACGGACTTCGTCAACGCCAAGATTTCCAACTACGAGACCGACATTTTCCGCCCCATTTTCGATGAATTGGAAAAACTTTCCGGCAAAAAATATGGCAGCACGCTGCCCGGCGACGCGATCGCAAAAGTTGAAGCGGGCGAACCGCTGAAAACTTCCGGTGAGGCGCGCGGAAATATCATCGAAGTCGACGCCGAGGAACGCGGTGCGCACCACGGTTCGACTGGTGATGACGACGATAATTTTCCCGTCGCGACCACGAGCGCGGAACAGATCGCGCTCGACATCGCCTTCCGGGTGATCGCCGACCACATCCGGACGCTGAGTTTTGCCATTGCCGACGGCATTCAGCCCGGCAACAACGACCGCAACTACGTTTTGCGCCGCATCCTGCGCCGCGCCGTGCGTTACGGCCGCACCCTCGGCTTCAAGGAACCGTTCTTCTACAAACTGGTGGACGTCCTCGCCGACACCATGGGCGACATCTTCCCCGAAATCCGCTCCCGCAAGAAAACGGTGCAGGACACCATCCGACTCGAAGAGGAAGCTTTCAACAAGACGTTGGATCGTGGGATTACGTTGTTCGAGGAATATGTCTCATTCGCAAAAGTTCCAACGTTTGCAGTTTCATCTACTGGCGAACGCGATGTGGTTGAAGTCATTTCAGGGGACTTTGCGTTTCAGCTTTACGACACTTACGGCTTCCCGCTCGACCTCACCGAGTTGATGGCGCGCGAACGCGGTTTGACCGTGGACAAGGAAGGTTTTGAAAAGTTGATGGAAGAACAGCGCACCCGCGCCCGCGCCGCGCAGAAGAAGGAAGTCATTTCCCTCTCGCAGATCGAAACCACCACGCCCACCAAGTTCGTCGGCTACGACCACTCGGCCGTGGAGGCCAAAGTCCTTGAAGTCGTTTTGCTCAAAGACAAGACCGCCGTCATCCTCGACACCAGCGCGTGCTACGCCGAGATGGGCGGCCAGGTCGGCGACACCGGCGAGTTGACCGGCAGTGGCCAGCTCTGGCGCGTGAGCAATACCCAAAAGAGCGGAAATACTTTCCTGCACTTCCTTGAAACTGAAAACTTGAAACTTGAAACTGTGCCCGCCACCGGCAGCACGGTCACTTTGTCCGTGGACGTGAATCGTCGGCGCGCGATAGAACGTCATCATTCCGTCACGCATTTGCTCCACTGGGCATTGCACGAAGTCGCCAGCAAGGAAGCGTCGCAGAAAGGTTCCTTCGTCGGGCCGGACAAGCTGACCTTCGACTTTAACAGCGCGCCGCTCACGCCTGCGCAGGTGGCGGACATCGAGAAGCTCGTCAACGAACGCATCCTCGAAAACGCCGGCGTCTCGTGGACGGAAGTCGCGCACGCCGACGTGAAGAACCGCAAGGACGTGATGCAATTCTTCGGCGACAAATACGGCGACACCGTGCGCGTCGTCCAGATCGGCGGCGGGGCCGGGAAGCTCGACGGCTATTCGATGGAACTCTGCGGCGGCACGCACACGCGCGCGACCGGCGAAATCGGTTTGTTCCGCATCGTCAGTGAAGCCGCCGTGGCCGCTGGTGTTCGCCGTATCGAAGCTGTCGCTGGTTTGACCGCTTACGGCGTGGCGAACGAGCAGTTGCAACTCATCCGTTCCATCGCCGGCAAAATCAATTCGCCCGTCGGCGAGTTGGAAAAGAAAGTCGAAGCTTTGCTGGCGCATCAGAAGGAATTGGAACGGCAACTCAAGGCCGCGAACCAGAAGGAAGCCGCGAACGCCGCCAGTGCGCTGGTCGCTTTGTCCCAAGTCATCAACGGCACGCAGGCCATCATCAACAACCTTGGTCGTGTGGACGGCGACGTTTTGCAGCACATCGTGGACGCGCTGAAATCACAGTTCAAAGGCGTCGTTGTTCTCGGCGGCGCGGCGAACGGCGCGGTGACTTTGATCGCGTCGGTCTCGGCGGATTTCACCGCGAAGATTCAAGCCGGCAAAATCATCCAGCAGATCGCGCCGATTGTCGGCGGCAAGGGCGGCGGCAAGCCCGACAACGCGCGCGGCGGCGGCAAGGATGCCAGCAAGCTCGACGAGGCGCTGGCGAAGGCCAAGAGTTTGCTTTGATTCAAGCTGACCATGGAAACTTTATCGCCTGTCCGTCGCAAGCGCGCCAAGCCGTTGCCATCCGTCGAAATCCGCGAGATGGAATTGCGCGACGTGCCGGTGGTGTTTGAGCTGGGGCAGAAACTTTTCACCGCCGAGGAATGGCCGACGCTCTACCGTTCGTGGGACGACCACGAGCTGGCGTTGTTGTTCAGCGCCGATGCCGAGACGTGCCTCGTGGCGGAGGCGGACGGAAAAATCATCGGCTTCGCGCTGGGGCGCGTGACGGAAAAGCCGCGCAGCGCGTGGCGCTACGGGCTGTTGATGTGGCTCGGCGTGGACCGGCGGTTCAAGCGCAGCGGCATCGCGTCGCGGCTGGTGCGGCAGTTGACGGGCCTGTTCATTGACCGCGACGCGCGGATCATGCTGGTGGACACGGCGGCGAAGAACCACGCGGCGCTGGCCTTCTTCCGGCGCAACGGCTTCGGCCAGGAAATCCGGCACGTTTATCTTTCGCAGAACCTCGAGAACGACCCGCGCTACATCGAGCGCAACGACGACAGCGAGGACGACACGGACGACTGAATTTCAAATCCGTCTCACTTCACCGCCCCGAACTGGCGCAGGGCGACGAGCGGATCAATCCGCGCCACCATGAAGTGCGCCCAACGGTGTTGCCAGTGCTGCCACCAGGATTGGGTTTTGAACCAGCCGGGTTCGATCCGGCGGGAATGTTGCAGCAGCTCCTCAAAGATTTCATGCGCCCCGGCGGCGACGGTTTCGTCCTCGAACCGTAGCATCAGTTCGTAATTCAAGTTCAGGCTGCGGATGTCGAGGTTGCTGGAGCCGGCATAAGTAACGCCGTCGCTCACGATCAATTTTGCGTGCAGGATCTGCGGCTGATATTCGTAAATCTCCACGCCCGCCTTCAGCAGCCGATGATACAGGCTGCGCGCGGCCAGTTGGGAGATCAGCACGTCGGATTTGCCGGCGAGGATCAGTTGCACCCGTCCGCCGTTGCGCGCCGCGCGGATCAAGTAGCGCCGCACCCGGCGCGTCGGCAAAAAATAGGCGGAGATGATCCGCGTGTCGCGCGCCCGGGCGAGGTCGCGGTGGAGGGAAACTTGAAACGGACTGGCCCCGCGGCCCGGATGACTGAGCAGCAGTTCGCCGCCGAGCCGGGGTTCGGTTTTGCGCCGGCGTTTGAAGGCGCGCAGGCGCATCAGCGGTTTGCGGTGGAAATCCGCCAAAGCCGACAGTTCATTGAAGGATTTTGTGAGTTCAACCGCCAGCGCGGGGTTTTCGATGCGCAGGCCGACATCGCACCAGCCGCGCGTCACGCCGTCGCCGTCATATTCATCGGCAATGTTGAAGCCGCCGAGAAAAACCACGGCGTCATCGCACAGGAGCAGTTTGCGGTGATCGCGCACGCCATAGCGCCAGAGCCGGAGCGGATTGAAATAGCGGACGTTTCCGCCGGCGGCGAGGAGCGGCGCGAAAAAATCGTCGGGCAGCAGCCAGGAACCGAAGGCGTCCACCAGCACGGAAACTTTCACGCCGCGCGCGGCGGCGGCGGTCAGGGCTTCGCGAAACTGCCGGCCAATCTGGCCGTCGGCGTAGATGTAGGTTTCCAGCCGGATGGAATGACGCGCGGCGCGGATGGCGTCAAGCATGGCCGGGAAAATTTCCCGGCCGGTGCGGAGCCATTGCGGCGACGACGCGGTGGCGGACATTTTACTCTCCGGGCGGACGCGCCACGGGTGGCTGCACCAGGCCGCCCATTTTTTTCATCATCGCAGACTGCATCAGGGTCTGGATGCTGTCGTATTTTTTGTAATCAGACGGCGGCTCGAACAGGCTGGCATCGGGTTTGGCCAGGCTGATGTTGAGGAAGTGCATGGTGGTGCTGGTGCCGGCGTAGGAATCGGTGCTGCTCCAGGCGGACTGTTCGATCTTGATGGGGATGTTTTTCAGGTCGGTGGCGTTCCACGAAGTCATCAGCAGGCGCTGGCCGGTGCGGGTGTTGTTGACGGTGTATTGGGTTTTGTCGCAGTGGTGGCCGTCCACGGTTTCTTCGCCAAGCTTGGTGGTCTCGACCTTGAAATCATTGGTCGCGGTTTTCTTCGTGTCGGCCAAATCCATTCTGGCATACGCCTGCAAGCCGGGATAAATCATGTAGATGACCTTCTCGTCGGCGCGCGAAATGGAGATGGTCTTGTCCATGCCCATGGTTTTCATCTGCGCGATCACCTGCGGCGTCATCTGCGAACCTTTCATGGAGGTCATGTCCATCTCCGAACGCGAGTTGCCGTTGGCGAAAAAGATTTTGCCGGTCATGGTCACGTTGTCCTGCTTGGGCATCATCTTGACTTGCGTCTCCATGTCGGCGGAGAAATTCAGCTTGTCGCCAAATACTCTGGACATGACGTCGTCCGCTTTCGAATCGAATTGGGCGCGCGCCGGCAGCAGTCCGAGGCCGAGAACGGCGGCGGCAAGAATGGAGAAATATTTTTTCATAAATGATGTGTGTTTGTTCCACGTTTGAATGAAGGAATCTCCGCCAAAGGACAAGCAAAAACGGCCACCGTTGCCGGTGGCCGTTTCGTGTTTGATGAATTTAATTTCAGCCGATGCGCTGCTTCAGGCTGTCGAGCTGGTCGTTCAACGCCTTGGGCAGCTTGTCGCCGAACTTCGCGTAGTTCGCGGCCACGTCGGCGATTTCGTTCTTCCAGCCGGCGAGATCCACGGCGAGCAGTTGGTTGATGTCCTCGTCGTGCATGCCGAGGCCGGTGAGGTCGAGCGCGTCGCGCGTCGGGATGTTGCCGATGGGCGTGGTCTGCGCCTTGCCGGTGCCTTCCACACGTTCGCAAATCCACTTGAGCACGCGGCTGTTTTCACCGTAGCCGGGCCAGAGGAACTTCCCGTCGGCGCTGCGGCGGAACCAGTTCACGAAGAAAACCTTTGGCAGCTTGCTGCGGTCGGTCTTCTGGGCGAACGAGAGCCAGTGCGCGAAATAATCGCCCATGTTGTAACCGCAAAACGGGAGCATGGCGAACGGATCGAGGCGCAGCACACCGGCCTGGCCCAACGTGGCGGCGGTGGTTTCCGAACCGCAGGCGGAACCCAT
>PLYV01000043.1:0-6079 GCA_003151855.1 Limisphaerales bacterium
TTGCGCGCCTGATACGGCATGATGCCGACGGCGGGATCAATCGTTTCCTTGAAAATCTTTTCGGGATGTTTCTCGGCAACTTCCTCAATGTCCATGCCGCCTTCAGTGCTGGCCATGATGAGCGGGCGCGACGTCTCGCGGTTGAGCAGCACGGCGAGGTAAAATTCCTTTTTGATCTTCGCGCCGGCGGCGAGGAGCAGCGTTTGCACCATGCGACCATCCGCGCCGGTCTGCTTGGTGACGAGTGTCTGGCCAAGCATCTTTTCGGCGAAGCCCACGGCCTCATCTACCGAGCCGGCGACTTTCACGCCGCCCTGGAAGCCGGATTTGAACGTGCCCTTGCCGCGGCCGCCGGCGTGGATCTGGGATTTGACGACAACCTTGGCGCTGCCGCTGGCGGCGATTTTCTCCGCCGCCGGGCGCACCTCAGCGAGCGACTTGGCGGGAATTTCGTAGGGAACATTGACGCCGTATTGGGCGAGCAACTGCTTGGCTTGGTATTCGTGGATGTTCATTTGAAAATAAGCTGGCCAATTAAAGACCATTGCCGCCGGAAATCAACTTCCAACTGCGCGCCCAAAGGTCATCGCCCATTTCCCTTTGAAACCTGCGTCGGCTGTGGCAATTTGCGCGGCCATGCACGATTCCAAAGCCATGAACCCGGAAAAACCGGATACGTTCAGCAAGGTGCCGGAAGTGACCCTGATTTTCTGGCTCATCAAAATCCTGGCGACCACGCTCGGCGAGACCGGCGGCGACGCTGTTTCCATGTCCATGAACCTGGGCTATTTGGTGGGCACAGCCATTTTTGCGGTCATCTTTATCGCGGCGGTGGCCGTCCAGATTGCCACCAAGAAATTTCATCCCGTGATTTATTGGGTGACCATCATCGCCACCACCACGGTCGGCACAACGCTGGCGGATTTTGCGGATCGTTCGCTCGGCATCGGATACGCGGGCGGGACGGCCATACTGCTAACGCTGCTGCTGGCGTCGCTATTCATCTGGTATCGCGCGTTGGGTTCTGTGGCGGTGGACACGGTGAGTTCGCCGAAGTCGGAAGTGTTCTACTGGGTGACCATCATGTTCTCGCAAACGCTCGGCACGGCGCTCGGCGATTGGACGGCGGACACGGCGGGCTTGGGTTACGGCGGCGGGATCGTCGCGTTCGGCGTCCTGCTGACGATCATCGCGGCGGCATATTTCTGGACTAAAATTCCCCGCACGGTGCTGTTTTGGGCGGCGTTCATCTTAACGCGTCCTCTGGGCGCGGTCGTCGGCGATTTTCTGGACAAGCCCACCAGCGATGGCGGGCTGGCGTTGAGCCGCTATTCGGCGTCGGCAACCTTGATCGTGCTGATCGCGGTGGGCATTTTCTGCTTCTCCCACCAGCCGGCGCGGCGCGGCCATTGAGCGGGCGACGTCAGCAAATTTCCCCTTTGGCTTTGGCGCGTTGCCCTTTATCTTGCGCGACCATGAAAGCCGTGTTTCTGCTGCTGCTCGCCGTCGCGTTGTCCGCGCCGGCGGCGCACGCGGCGTTCATTAGCGGCCATGGCTACATGCCGCTTTCCAGTTGGGCGATGGCGAACGGTTTCCGGCTGCAAACGCGCGCCGGCGGAATGATCAGTTACACCAACCGCACAACGCGGCTGGGGTTTGAAAAAGATTCGCGCACGGCGTCCATCAACGGCGTGAACGTCGCCATGTTGTTCCCGGCGGCCCTGGACAAGGGCGAAATGCTCGTCTCGCAACTGGATTTGGCGAAATCCGTTGACCCGCTTATTTTCCAACCGGTGGTGCAGAAGAAAATTTTCACCATCGTCCTCGACCCTGGCCACGGCGGCAAGGACACCGGCAACCACGTCGGCGCGCACAACGAAAAAACCTATACGCTGCTGCTGGCGCAGGAACTCGCCGGCCAGCTCCGGGCGGCGGGCTTCAAGGTCTTGCTCACGCGCACGAAGGACACGTTCGTCGAGTTGCCGGTGCGACCGGACATCGCCAACCGCGCGCACGCCGACCTGTTCGTGAGTTTGCATTTCAACGCCACGGAGTCGGGCAAGGCGGAGGTGAGCGGATCGGAGACATATTGCATCACGCCGGTCGGTGCGGCATCGTCCAACGCGCAGGGCGAGGGCGCAAACTACGGCGCGACGCCGGCGAATGTGTCCGAGAAAAAAAGCCTGCTGCTCGCGTATCAGGTGCAACGGGCGCTGGTGAAAAATCTCGGCGCGGAAGACCGCAGCGTGCGGCGCGCGCGGTTCGCGGTGTTGCGCGAGGCAGAGATGCCGGCGATCCTGGTGGAGAGCGGCTACATGACACATCCGGTCGAGGGCAAAAAGATTTTTGATCCGGCGTATCGCAAGCAGATGGCGGCGGCGATCGTGAAAGGAATCGTGAATTATCAGAAATTGACCGCGCCGGCGACCGACAAACTCGCCATCACGACGACCAACAAAGTTTCCAGCTCAAGAAAACCGAAGTGAGCTTTCATAATCTTAATCCTAATCGTAATCTTAATCGGTTGCGGGATTACGATTAAGATTAGGATTAAGATTACGAGAAAGAATTTATGAGCATCGCGACCAAGACCGGCGACAACGGCACAACGGCATTGATGTATGGCCGGCGCGTGCCGAAGAATCATCCACGCGTCGAAACCTACGGCACCGTAGACGAATTGAACGCGGCGCTCGGCCTCGCCCGAGCGACGGCGGAACACGATTTTGTGCGCGGCAACCTGCTGGCCATCCAGAAGGATTTGATCGTGTTGATGGGCGAATTGTGCGTCCAGCCCGAGGACTTGAACCGCTACACCGCCGACGGCTATTTTTCGGTGTCGGCCGAAATGACGGCGAAACTTGACGCGCTGGTGAAGGAAATCGAGGCGCAAAACATTAGTTTCAAGGGCTGGGCGACGCCGGGGGCGACGCCGAATTCCGCCGCGCTGGACGTGGCGCGCACCGTCTGCCGCCGCGCGGAACGCCGCGTGTGCGAGTTGAAATTCACCGGCGAAATGCGGAACACCGAAATCATCCTGTATCTCAACCGGCTGTCGGATTTGCTCTGGCTGTTCGCCCGCTGGGTGGAGACGCAGATGAAAACCTGACCGCCAAACTCCGCGCTTTTCAAAACCCGGCGTTCTGACTATCTTCCCGCTCCCGTTTTGAGCCTTGTGGAAGAATTGTCGGCCCGGCTCCGGGAAAATTTTCGTATGGCATTGATTGTTCAGAAATACGGCGGCACGTCAGTCGGCAACACCGACCGCATCAAGAACGTTGCCAAGCGCGTCGCGGAATACCGTTCACGCGGCGACCAGGTCGTCGTCGTCGTCTCGGCGATGAGCGGCGTCACCGACGGCTTGATCAAATTGGCGAAGGACATCGCGCCGTTGCCCTGCGAACGCGAGATGGACATGCTCCTCGCCACCGGCGAACAGCAGACCATCGCACTCACCGCCATCGCGCTGCAAACCATCGGCGTTCCGGCGGTTTCCATGACCGGCGCACAGGCGGGCATCGTCACCGACGGCGTCCACACCAAGGCGAAGATCCACAACATCACACCGAAGCAGGTTCACGAAGCGCTCAACGCTGGCAATGTCGTCATCGTCGCCGGTTTCCAGGGCGAAACCGCTGCGGGCCAGATCACCACGCTCGGCCGCGGCGGTTCGGATTTGACGGCTATCGCGCTCGCGGCGGCACTCAAGGCCGACCTCTGCCAGATTTACACGGACGTNNTTGCGAAAAAATTTGGAGTCGTGTTCGAGGTCCGCTCCAGCCTCAATGACAACCCCGGAACCATTGTGAAAGAAGAAACGAAAAGCATGGAAGGCGTCGTCGTCCGCGGCGTCGCGCTCGACAAAAACCAGGCCAAGGTCACGCTCGTCGGCGTGCCGGACAANNGCCGAAGTCGGCTACCGCGACGTCATCACCGCCGAGAAAGTTGGAAAACTGTCCATTGTCGGCGTCGGCATGAAGTCGCACACCGGCGTCGCGGGAAAATTGTTTGAGACGCTCGCGAACGAAGGCATCAACATTGACATGATTTCGACCAGCGAAATCAAGATTTCCGTCGTCATTGACTTGGCGAAGGGCGAGCAGGCGGTGAAGGCCGTGCACGCGGCGTTCATTGGCTAATTTATCCAGCCGGTCACTTTTTCCAAGGTGATCTGCTCGTTGTCGCCGATGTCTTGCGACGTCAGCCGCTTGAAATCCTCAATGTTCGTCGTGCTTCGATGCAGCAACCAGCCGAGTTGGTTGTTCCAGGTGATGCGATAAGGTGTTTCGTTCCAACCGCTCACCCGCAACGGCGGCGGTAGCGGCGAGGCCGGAAAATTTGTGTCACTGACTTCGTTGATCCCGCCCACCACCCAGACCGCGCCGCCCGCGCGCAGCGTCGCGGCGATGTGCTCCAGCACCGGCTGCATGGCGTTGGTGTCGGCCATTTGCAACTGGATCAAGTCAAACCGGTGCGTGGTGTGATCCGCCATCGGCGGCACGGTGGTCCAGTCGCAAACGCCGTTGAAATAATGCGCGAAGGTGATGCCAACCTGCCATGGCGTGACGACGACAAAATCTTTTTTGTGCGCCACCGCCGAAATACGTTTCGCCGCCAGATCCACGTTAGTGAAACGCATGTTCAAAATCTGCGTGGCGAACATCGCGGAAACAACCACCAGTGAAGCCAGGGTGCCAAAAAATGGCGCGCGGAATTTTCCGGCGGGACACGGCAGCGTGGCGTCAAGGCAGACCGCCGCCAGCGCAACCGGCGGCAAGAAATACCACGGCTGCACCGGGAAATTGGCCAGCCGCAGAAAAATCCAGAACGTCACCGCACCCACCGTCATCGTCACGGCGGAAAATAGAAACCGGTCGTCACCGCGCTTCATAAAAATCCCGATGACCGTCCGGAGCAGGACATAGCCAACCAACGCCGCCCACACCCAGGCAAACATCGGCAGCGGATAGGCCAGCAGCGTGTCGAGGTCGTTGAGCGCAATCACGCGGTCGAAATCTAGCCGCAGCGGCGACGCGCTCTGCGCCATGCTGGTGAAGTTGTGCAGATATGGCAGCAGCGAAATTGCCGCCGCCAGTCCGGCAAGAAAAATGGCGAGGAGCAGTTTGAATTTGCCTTGCCGACAAACCACCACGCACGCGCCGGCACAGATGCCCGCGACCAAGACCGAGTTTTGAAAAAGCGTCTGGACGCTCAACGTCGCTGTCAGCGCGAACAGCAGCCAGTTTTTTCGTCCGGGGTTTGCCACAAACCGCCACGCTGCCGCTGCGCACAACGCGATCATCGCGCTGCCAAGCCCGTAGGCGCGCAGCGACGCGGCGTAATAAATCACCCAGGCATTCAACGCCACCAGCGCCAGCGACCACAGCGGCGGCGCGCGGCGCGTCCACCACGCGGCCAGCCAGAAAACGCCCGTCAAACCGAGTCCCAGCAAAACACCGAGACCGCGGACGCAAAAATCGGATTGGGCCAAGCCGATTTCGCTCCAGCCACGCAGCAGCAGCGGGAACAGCACCGGAAAAGAGTCGTGCGAGAGGTTTTTCAGTTCGCCTTGCGCGAGATTGAGCGAGTTCACCTCGTCGCGCCAGAGTCCGCCGACATGCGTGAGAAAATAAAAATGCAGCGCCAGCACGGCGACGGTCGCGGCGACGGCAAGCAGCCAATTCGCGTCCCGGCGGGAAGCGGCGCTGGCATTGGCGGCGTTGGTTGTCACGCAGCCATTCAACAATTTTGCCGGTGACAAGACAAAACAAATGCGCTAGGTTGGCTGCGTGAAAATTAATCTGAACCTGCTGCTTACGAACGCGCTGCTGACCGGCGCGGCAGTCGGGTTTTGATTCGTTCCAAAGATTTAACGAAACCCACTGCCGAACGGCGGTGGGTTTTTTGTTTTAACCTGACCGCCGGACGGCAATAATAAGAAAGTCAGACACCATGCAAAAAGATCCGTCGAAAAAATATCGTGCGTTCCCGCCCATCCATTTGCCGGAACGCCAGTGGCCCAACCGCGTCCTCACCGCCGCGCCGCGCTGGGCGAGCGTGGATTTGCGCGACGGCAACC
>PLYV01000043.1:6117-9568 GCA_003151855.1 Limisphaerales bacterium
GCAGGCGCGCGAGGATTTGATCGAGCGCACCATCGAGTCGCTCGTCGGCGCCAAGAAGGTTATCATCCACATGTATAACTCGACGTCGCCGGCGCAGCGCCGCGTGGTGTTCGGCAAGTCGAAGGACGAGATCAAGGCCATCGCCGTCAAGGGCGCGCAGATGATCAAGGACCGTTTGCACCGGCTCAAGGGCACGGAAGTGATGCTCCAATATTCGCCGGAAAGTTTTTCGGCAACGGAGGTGGAATACGCCAAGGAAGTTTCCGAAGCGGTCATGGACGTGTGGCAGCCGACGCCGCAGCACCCGATGATTTTGAATCTGCCGGACACGGTGGAAGTGGCGATGCCCAATGTTTATGCGGATCAAATCGAGTGGATTTGCCGGAACATCAAGAATCGCGATTCGCTCATCATCAGCTTGCACGCGCATAACGACCGTTCCACCGGCGTAGCCGCGACGGAACTCGGCCTGCTCGCCGGCGCGGATCGCGTGGAAGGAACTTTGTTCGGCAATGGCGAGCGCACCGGCAATTTGGACATCGTCACCGTGGCGTTGAATCTCTACATGCACGGCATTGACCCGAAGTTGGATTTCTCAAATCTCCATTCGATCATTGACGTTTATGAGCGTTGCACCGGCATGACCGTTCCCGCACGCCAGCCTTACGCCGGTGAACTGGTTTTCACTGCGTTCAGCGGCTCGCATCAGGACGCCATCAAGAAAGGTTTGGCCGAACGTGAAAATAATCCCAGCATGCACTGGGATGTGCCGTATCTCACAATTGACCCGGCGGACATCGGCCGTGAATACCGCGAGGTCATCCGCGTCAACTCGCAGTCCGGCAAGGGCGGCGTGGCGTATTTGTTGGAAAGCGAATTCGGCATCGAATTGCCGAAGGACATGCAGCGCGAGTTCGGCCCGATTGCCAACGACGCGGTGGACAAACTCGGTCGCGAGGTTTCCGGCGCGGAATTGAAGGCGATGTTCTGGAAGGAATACGTCGAGCGAAGTTCGCCGTGGTCGCTCAAGAGCTTTGAGACCGAAAGCAAAAACGGCGTGGTGAAATGTCGCGCGAAGTTGGCACGCGACGGAAAACCCATGGAATTTTCCGGCGAAGGCAACGGGCCGCTTGCCGCGCTGGTTCACGGTTTCAGCACCGTCGGCGTTCCGCGATTTGAAATCGCCAATTACAGCGAGCACGCCTTGAGCAGCGGCGAAGGCGCGGCGGCCATCGCCTACATCCAGATCAAGACCGCTGACGGCAAAGCCCGTTGGGGCGCGGGCGTGGACACGAACATCGAGCTGGCATCGGTCAAGGCCGTGTTGAGCGCGCTCAACCGGCTTTGATTTTGAACACCACAAAATCCCGCTCGTCAAACCGGTGCGAAGTGATAAATTTCAGCCCCACATGAAACTGCTACGGACATTTTTTGCCGTCGCCGGCCTGCTTTTTGCCGCCGGAAATCTTCCCGTCGCCGCGCAGACCAACGCCGCCGCTGCCACCGCGCCGGTTTATGTGCCGGATTACACGCATGCCGGCGAGCCGCTGCCCGACGGCGTGCTGGCGTGGGACGAGTTGACCAAGGCGGTGGACGCGACGAACGAACAGACGTCCGTGCGCTTCATCTTCAGTTTCACCAATGTTGCAACCGCCGCCAGCACCAGTCTGGCGACCAATGTCGTGAACATTCCGGGGTTGCCCGCCAGCACCAATGTCGTCACGGTCACCAATTCCATTTTGCCAGCCATGGTGACGGTTCTCTCCGTGCATCCGTCCTGCGGCTGCACCACCGCTGAATTGCCGCCGGTGCCGTGGCAGATTCCGCCGGGCGGCAACGGCCAGATCAAGCTGACCGTGAATCTTCAGGGCAAGGCGGGAACCCTGTTCAAGACCGTCAATGTCACCACCGACCACGGCAGAAAAGACCTCATCCTGCGCATCAATATTCTGCCGCCGCCGCCCATGCCGGAGATGACCGAGGCCCAGCGCAACGCCGGCATCATGGCGGCGAAAGCTGACCGGCAGGCCGTGTTCAAAGGCGATTGCGCAAGCTGCCATCTGAAAAAAACCGAGGGCAAATACGGCCAGCAGCTTTTTGACGCGCTCTGCGCCATCTGCCACGAGGCAAGTAGCCGCGCGACGATGGTGCCCGACCTGCATAACCTGCAGGTGCCGACCAACGAGGAATTTTGGCGCACCTGGATCACCGCCGGCAAAGCCGGGTCGCTGATGCCGGCGTTCGCCAGCTCGCAGGGCGGGCCGCTGAACGATTTGCAAATCGCCTCGCTGGCCGCGTATCTCAACGCAATCAATCCCTCGCACGTCCCGCCACCGGCGGTGAAGTGATTTCTCCTCTTAATTGTAATTTTAATCGTAATCGCAATCCCGGTCGGCAGATTAAGATGACGATTAGGATTAGGACTCCGTGAAGTCCGCTTGCGGTTTTTTGGCCGCCCGCTATCCTGTCAACCATGACAGCAAAACCGGTTGACGCGAGCAATCACCAGAAAATTTCCACCCTTGGCGAGCGCGTTCTCGGCGGCGGGCACATCAACCGCGACGAGGCGACGTGGCTCTTCAATCTCGAAACGTCCGCCGACATCCTCGATCTGCTGTCGTGGGCCAACCGCATCCGCGAACAGTTCAAGGGCAACAAGATTCATCTCTGCTCCATCGTCAACGCCAAGGCCGGCGCGTGTTCCGAGAATTGCAGCTTCTGTTCGCAATCGTCGCATTACCAGACCGGCTCGCCGAAATATGGTTTCGTTGATCCTGAACCGGTTTCCGAAGCGGCAAACGAAGCGAACCTGAACAACGTCACCGCTGTCGGCCTCGTGGCCGCGTGGAAAGGGCTGAACGAAGGCCCGATGCTTGATGAAGTCTGCGACCGCATCAAGGAACTGAAGGCTGGCGGTAAGACGCGCCCCGACGCCTCGCTCGGCATCATCAAGAAACAGGAAGTTGCCAACCGCCTGAAGGAAGCCGGCCTCGAATGCTACGGCCATAACCTCGAAAGTTCGCGCCGCTTTTTCCCGAACACCTGCACTACGCACACGTTCGACGACCGGCTGGAGACCATCGGTTATCTCAAGAAAGCCGGCATCAAGATTTGTTCCGGCGGNNCTGGCGTTTGAATTGAAGGCCATCGGCGCGAATGTGGTGCCGGTGAACATCCTCAATCCGATTCCCGGCACGCCGTTCGCCAAGAACGAGCCGATGCCCGTCATGGAAATCTTGAAGACCATCGCGTGCTTCCGTTTCATCCTGCCGCGCCAGGAAATCATGATTGCCGGCGGCCGCACCGTGAACCTGCGCGACGCGCAAAGCATGATCTTCATGGCCGGCGCGAGCGCGCTGATGGTTGGCAATTATCTCACCACGCTGAACCAGCCGGTGGAAAAAGATTTGCAGATGCTCAAAGACCTCGGCCTCGATCCAAGCTGGGACAA
>PLYV01000086.1:0-1630 GCA_003151855.1 Limisphaerales bacterium
GATCCGGTCGGCGCCTGCGTCGGTCTGCGCGGCCAGCGCGTGAAAAATATTGTCCGCGAGTTGAACAACGAAAAAGTTGACGTGATTCCGTGGTCGTCCGACATCAAGGCTTTTGTGACGAAGGCGCTGGAGCCGGCGAAAATCAAGGGCATCGAGGCGGACGAAGCGCGGCACACGTTGAACGTGCTGGTTTCGGACGATCAGCTTTCGCTGGCCATCGGCAAGCGCGGGCAAAATTCCCGCCTCACCGAGAAGCTGACCGGCTGGAAGGTGATCATTGACGCCGAGCAGGTCGTCACGAAGGGCTTTGACGAGCAGGTGGCCGAGGCCGTCGCGCAAATCGCGGCGATTCCCGGCCTCACGCGCGAGCAGGCGGATGCACTCGTCCACGCGGGCGTCACGAAGCTCGAAGTTTTGCTGTCGGCGGAGGCGAGCGACATCGCGGACATCCCCGGCATCGGCGAAAACGCGGCGGCAATTTTAGAAGCCGCGCGCGCCGAGGCGGCCCGCCGCACGCAGCCCGTGGGCAATTAAGATTTTATGGCGCGGATCGGAACAGTTTTGGTTTTTGCGATTTGACCATGCAGGCGAATTGCACAATTCGGTCGGTGCCGGTGAAAATAATTTATGCCTCGTCGGATTTACGACATCTCGAAAAAGCTTGGCCTGGACAACAAAGTGATCCTGGCCAAAGCCAAGTCGCTTAACATCACCA
The DNA here is from genome assembly GCA_003151855.1 of Limisphaerales bacterium. Taxonomy (GTDB): domain Bacteria; phylum Verrucomicrobiota; class Verrucomicrobiia; order Limisphaerales; family UBA11358; genus UBA11358. Next base: position 716 of record PLYV01000086.1, read on the forward strand.
CCGCCAAGGTTCCGTCCAGCTCCATCGACAACATCAGCGCCGACTACCTCGAAGAGGAGTTGATCAAAGAGCACCCCGAGGTCGCCGCGCGATTCGCCCCCAAGCCCGTCGAGGAAAAGCCCAAGCCTGCGCCCGTCGAGGAAAAAATCCAGATCATCTCCGCGCCGCCGGAACCGCCGAAACCAAAACCGGAACCCGCCCCCGTGGTCGAGGCAAAAATCGAGCCGGCACCCATCGTCGTCGCCGTCGCCCCCGCGCCAGCCGTGGAAATTCCGCAACCGATCGTCCCGCCGCCCGCGCCGCTACCGGTGCCAGCGCCGGCGCCGGTGGTTCCCGTTGCGCCGCCCGAACCGCCGAAATCGCAGATCGGCCAGCTCGTCGGCAGAATTCAATTGCCCGTGCGTCCCGCCTCTTCGCGCCCCGGCGAACGCGGTGGTGACCGTGGCGGTTCGTCACCGCAGCGCCCGCAACCCGGCAGCCGTCCAGGCCAGCCGCCGCCGCGCGGCGATGGTCGCGGTCAGCCATTCCAACGCGGTCGCGATGGCCGTCCGCAATTTGGTTCGCAGCCGGCCAAGCCCACCGCGCCACAGCAACCCAAAATTTCCCTGCCGTCCGACGCGCAGGTCATCACCATCAAGCCGCCGATCGTCGTCCGCGCGCTCGCCGAGGCGATGAAGCAGAAACCGTTCGCCATCATCGCCGAGCTGATGAGGCAAAAGGTCATGGCGACGGTGAACCAGACGATTGACGAGAAGGTCGCCGCGCAGGTCGCCGCGCATTTTGGTTTCAAATTTGAAGCGGAAAAACGCGCCAAGGGCGAAGGCGTGGTCCACACGTCGGAGAAAAAAGTCGAGCTGGACGTGGACGACAAGCCGGAGGATTTGAAGCCACGCGCGCCGGTCGTGACCATCATGG
>PLYV01000086.1:1639-2874 GCA_003151855.1 Limisphaerales bacterium
TCAGCTCCATGCGCGCCCGTGGCGCGAACGTCACGGACCTCGTTGTGCTCGTCGTCGCGGCGAATGACGGCGTGATGCCGCAGACGCTCGAAGCCCTCGCGCACGCGAAGGCGGCGAAGGTGCCGATTCTCGTCGCCATTAACAAGTGCGACCATCCGAACGCGAATCCGCTGCGCGTCCGCCAGCAGTTGCAGGAAAAAGGTTTGGTGCCTGACGATTGGGGCGGCGACACGATTTACGTCGAATGTTCCGCGCTGACAAAGCAGGGCATTGATAAATTGCTCGAAATGATTTTACTCCAGGCCGACTTGCTGGAGTTGAAGGCGAATCCGAACCGCAATGCCAAGGGCAACGTCATCGAGTCCGGCGTTTCGCCCGGCGGCCCGACCGCGACCGTTTTGGTCCGCAAAGGCACGCTGCATCTCGGCGACGTGGTGATCTGCGGCGAGTTTTACGGCAAAGTCCGCGCGCTCATCAACGAGGAGGGCCAGCGCCTGAAGGAAGCCGGCCCGTCCGTGGCCGTCAGCGTGCTCGGCTTGAACGGCGTGCCGGAGGCCGGCTGGGAATTCAGCTCGGTGGACGACGAGAAGGCCGCCCGCGCGCTGGCCGAGGAACGCGAGTTTGCCGCCAAGGCCGAGGATTTGGAAAGCCGCTCGAAGGTCACGCTGGAAAATTTGTTTGCGTCGCTCGAAGCGGCGTCGAGCAAAGTCCTGCGCATCGTCGTCAAGGCGGACACGCAAGGTTCCGTCGAGGCCATCGTCGAGGNNAGGCGCTCAAGAAAATCGAGTCGGAGAAGGTTTCGCTGGAAATTTTGCACAGCGATGTCGGCACCATTACCGAAAACGACGTGGCGCTGGCGTCCGCGTCCAAGGCGGTCATCCTCGGTTTTCACACGCGGCTCGACAGCACCGCTTCGGAAAAAGCGAAGCACGCCGGTGTGCAGATCAAACTTTACGCGATCATCTACGAGTTGATTGATCAGGTGAAGGATTCGATGGCCGGCCTGCTCGATCCTGACACCAAGGATGTCGTGGTCGGCTCGGCGGAAGTGCGACAGATTTTCGAATTGTCCAAGGGCATTCCCGTCGCCGGCTGCATGGTCAGCAGCGGCCGCATCGTGCGCGGCAAGGTGCGCGTGCGCCGCCGCAAAGATGTCATTTACGAGGGTGTCACGCAGTCGCTGCGCCGGTTTCAGGACGAAGTCAACGAGGTGCGCGCCGGCATGGAATGCGGCA
>PLYV01000117.1 GCA_003151855.1 Limisphaerales bacterium
AGCGGCGCGCCGAGGGACCCGCCGTATTGGCCGATCCACGATTTATACTCGTCGGAAGTCCACTGCCCCCACCCCAAGTCAGGCTCGTTCGCGGGAGAAACCCAGTCCAGATTGTGGGCGGTTGCCGCCAGGCTCAACCAATTGGCGTAGTCAGCNNTTGCCACCGTCAATGCGGACGCGCAACAGCGACATGCCCAGCGTCCCATAGAGCGCGTTGTTCTTGGCGGTCGTAAGGGTGCCGCTCCACGCGCTGGAAAAACCATAGCCGTCAATGGCCTGCTGGTTTGTGCTCATGTAAATATTGCACTGGGCGTGAGCGTTGAGGGAAAACGCTCCCGCCGCCGCGAGGACGACCATGGCGAATATGGCCATGAACGGGTGTTTTTTTGTCTTCACTATTGGTTGCAAAGCCGTGATTGTTTCTTTCATTTCGCCGGGCATGTGTTTTCGTTTAGCCGCTTGGACAAAAGCTTACTCCAACCCGGCGGCGGACGATATAGCCCAAATGTCATATGGCAGTTCATATTGAACCAGACACACTTGGCTCACGCGGCCAAAGCTCCGGGGGACTTCACAAACCTGGTCTTTGTTTTATCCGCAGATTTCACAGATTCACGCAGATTTTTTCTTATTGTCTGCGTGATTCTGCGTCATCTGCGGACACACTTGTCAAAAATACAATCCCACAAAATTGTGCCAAGGTTAACCAAACTGCTATATACTCGGCCAACATCATGAAATTCTTTCGCACTATTGCCAGCCTCGGCTTCACTTTCGCGCTGGGCTTTTCGTTCAACCTGTCGTCGGCGCAACCGGCCGCCGGCCAGCCCGCCGTCCAGTCCTGGTCGGGCGACCCGCGCGTGCAGAGCCGGTCTTACGTCTTCACCAACACCGGCGAGTCCCTGCCCTATGCGGTGTTTGTGTCCACCAAAGTCGCCAAGGACAAACCGGCACCGCTCATCATGGCGCTGCGCGGTTACGGCGGCAATCCCGGTTCTTTCATGTGGGGCCCCGCGCTGCAACTCGCGGAGGCAGGCGGCTATGTCATGGTGGCGCCGATGGGCTATAATTCCGGCGGCAATTTTGGCAACCCGGCCACGGGCCTGGGCGCGTTTGGCCGGCGTGGTGCCTCCACCAATGCGCCCGCGTCCGCATTGCCAGGAACCAATCAACCGTCGCACACTTCGAACGGCGGAGCCGACTTGGCCAAGGTCAGCGCCTACAGCGAGCAGGACGTGATGAACGTCCTGGCGATCGTCCGCCAGGACTTCAACATTGATGCCCACCGCATTTATCTGATGGGCCATTCGCAGGGCGGCGCGGGCGCGCTGCACCTTGCCGACAAGTATTCCTCCCTCTGGGCCGGCGTCGCCGGACTGTCCCCGGGCGCGCCCGGCTACCAACTGGATGCGAACGCCAAGTTCAAGGACGTGGCGATCCTGATCATGGCGGGCGACCAGGACGGTTTTATCAGCAGCGTGCATCACTTGGATGAAAGAATGAAGTCGCTGAACCTCCCGCACGAATATGTGGAACTGCCCGGTCTGGATCACGGCGGCATCGTCATGGGCGGCATGACGAATGTGTTCCAGTTTTTCAGCCAGCACCCCAAGCCTTAGGGCCGGTCTGAAAAAATGGCGTCGGCCATCTTGGCTGACGCAGAGCCGGGGCTTCCAGCCCGGCGGGCCGGCGGAAAGCGTGCGAACGCTCCGCTTCCGGCGTCCCCCAGGACGCTGTCCCCTCCCCGGTGCGTGTTTCTGGACTGGCGGCGGGATAGAATTTATTTTTCCCCAACGTCCCTCATCCGGCCTTCGGCCACCTTCTCCCGTTCCACGGGCGAAGGACACAACCCACAGGCGGGGACGCCGGCGCTACGACTTGCCCATGACCGTTCCCCCGCCATTTCAATATGAAGGCCGCCAACGTGGCCAAACTTGGAGGAAATATCCCAGGACCCGCTAGGAAACCCCTAGTTTAGGATTTGGCTGAACGGTGGGATAGTCGGTCATGCAAGGTTACGAAATAACGACGATTGGGCTCGCGATCATGGTCGTAAGCCACCTCCGCAAAGTTGGGCCGGGGGTTGGGAAAAGTTTACTCGCACGAAATCATCCGGCGGCCGCGCTTTTACGATGGATAGGCGATCTGCCGGGCCTGAAGGCCTTGGAAGTCCTTTTGACGATTGCGGCGCCGGTGCCGGTCAGCCAGTTGGCGACACTCACTCGACGCGCATGAAATTTTTGAAAAACACCAAACTGATGGCCGGGTTCGCTTTGCTCGTGACCGGCTTGACTCTCCTCGGCCTCTGGTGCTTCCGGACTCCATCGCGCGAGATCACGCGCACCGAGCTGGAGCAGTTTGTCCAGGCAAACACCCTCACCGACGGCCGCGTCAAGCCAACGCCCTACGCCGGCATTTACCATCTGGAAGGCAGACACAAGCTGTCCGGCCATTCCGAGAGGGTCTTCGTCACCACGCACCTCGATGAGGCCCAGATTAAAACCCTGTTCGGCCAGAGCTGGGCAAAGGTCGAAATCCCCGACCAAAGCATGGGCCAATGGGTGATGGTCTTTTCCAACCTGCTGATCGTCGGCGTGGTCATCGGTGTGATGGCGTATCAACGCAACATTGGCCGCGGGAAAAATGCCCGCGTCACGGAGCGGCCGACCGTCAGTTTCAACGACGTGGCCGGCATCGAAGAAGCCAAAGGCGAAGTGTCCGAGGTGGTGGATTTCCTGCGCGACCCCAAGAAGTATGAGCGCCTGGGTGGCCGGCTGCCCAAAGGCGTTCTGCTGATCGGTCCGCCGGGCACGGGCAAAACGATGCTGGCCAAGGCGATTGCCTGTGAGGCCAACGCCCATTTCTTCAGCGTGCATGGCAGTGATTTCACCGAGGTCTTCGTCGGCGTCGGCGCCAAACGCGTGCGCCAGCTCTTCCGGCAGGCCGCCAAAAACAAACCGGCGATCATTTTCATTGATGAAATTGATTCCGTCGGCAAGAACCGCAAGCACGACACGCACGGCGAGCATCAGCAGACGATCAACGCCCTGCTCGCCGCGATGGATGGTTTCGACAGCAGCCAGGGCATTGTGGTGATCGCCGCCACCAACCGGCCCGAGGACCTCGATGAAGCGCTGCTGCGGCCCGGACGTTTTGACCGCAAAGTCTATGTGCCTTATCCCGACATGAAAGGCCGACGCGCCATTTTGCAGGCCCACGCCGCCGGCAAACCGATTGCCGACGAATCGGAGGCGTTGGACGTCATTGCACAAACCACTCCCGGCATGTCCGGCGCGGACCTCGCGAACCTCCTCAATGAGGCCGCCATCTTTTCCGCTTTGCAGAACGCCACGCAGATCTCGCAGACCGACCTCGAAGCGGCGCGCGACAAAGTCCGTTTTGGCAAAGAGCGAAAGTCAATGGTCCTGAACCAAAGGGAGCGCGAGATGGTGGCGTATCATGAGGCGGGCCACACCATCATTCACCTGCAAACGCCGCTGTTGCCGCCGCTTTACAAGGTCAGCATCGTGCCGCGCGGCCAGGCGCTGGGCGCCACCACCCTTTTGCCCGACGAAGACCAGCACCTCCAAAGCCGGCAATTCCTGCTCGAAGAATTGCTCGTGCTGATGGGCGGCCGGGCGGCCGAAAAAACTTTCTACGGCGCCACCACCAACGGCGCGTCCGGCGACCTCGAGGTCGCGCGCAACATCGCCCGCAAGATGATCCACGAATGGGGCATGGGCGAGAAACTCTACTACGAGCCGGAACAGCACGATGCCGAAGCTGAGATCAACTGCCTGCTCGAAACCGCCGACCGCCGGGCGCACGAACTCATCCAGGCGCACAAGAGGAATACCGACAAGCTGGCCAAGGCGTTGCTCGACCGGGAAACCCTCACGAAGGACGAAGTGCTGCAACTGCTCATCCCGACGGACGTCGCCGTCCCAGCAAGCGAAGCCCTGACCTGATCAGGGAGTCCTTGCGCGGTCTCCTGTATTCCCGCACGCGCCGGCTATCAGCCTCTCGAACGGAACCCGCCCATGAGAAAGATGACGAGGCAAATCAACAAAACCAGGCCAAGCCCGCTGCCGCCAATGACGGGACCGCCAAAGTAAAATCCGCCACCACCGAACAAGAGAAGCAGAACAACCACGAGTAATAATAGGTTCATGCTGGCACCCTAACACACCGGCTCAAGGTTGCCATGGGGTCTTCACCCCATGGCGGAGACAAAGATCATTTCACGCCTGAGCCGCGCGCTTTTTGAAAGAAGGCGATCAGCACCTTGAAGCGGCTGGAAACGCAGCATCAAACGTGGTAATCTGCGGCGATTGGAAATTCAATCGAGCAAAAATCTCCTGTTGCGACTGGTTGGCTTGACACTGTTCCAACAGACAGCGCTGGTCATCCTGCTGTTTGCTCCCGGCACGTGGCATTACTGGCAGGGCTGGACGTTCGTGGGCGTGAACCTCACCGTCACGATGGTTTTCTGCGCTTACTTTTACCAACACGACCGCGAACTGCTCGCGCGCCGGCTGTTGCGCAAGGAAAAAGTCATCGCCCAGCGGTTCATCATGTTCCTGATGAAAATTGTTTCCGTCATTTTCTATGTTCTGTGCGGTCTGGACAACCGTCTGGGCTGGTCGCAAACCCATCTGACACCGGTGCCGTGGTGGCTGACGGTGTTGGGACAGCTCGGCTATGCCGGAGGTTATTTGCTGTTCATTCCCGTTTTCAAGGCCAACCGGTTTGCCGCCAGCGTCATTCAAACCGAAGCCGGCCAGACCGTTGCCGACCAGAGCCCCTACCGGTGGGTGCGGCATCCCATATATGCCGTCGCGCTCGCCGTCTGGTTTTGGCTGCCGCTGGCGCTGGGTTCATTGATCGCGCTGCCCGTGGCCGCGCTCATGGCACCGGTGATTGTTTTGCGGCTGCTCAACGAGGAAAAGGT
>PLYV01000304.1 GCA_003151855.1 Limisphaerales bacterium
GGCGACATGCTTTACCTGCCGCCCGGTTCCGCAAACCTCAAGCGCGCACAGGGTGCGCTCATCACTGACAAGGAACTCGAGGACATCGTCAACTTCATTGCCAAGCAGGGCAAACCCAGCTACGAGATGGAAATCCACCAGCAGTTGTCCAAGCCGAGCGCGCCGACGGACATTGACAGCGGCACGGACGAGGACGAGGAACTCATCCAGCAATGCATCGAGGTCATCCGCAGCGAGCAGAAGGCCAGCGTGTCGCTGCTCCAGCGCCGGTTGCGCCTCGGCTACACCCGCGCCGCGCGCATCATGGACGAACTCGAAGGCCGCGGCATCGTGGGCGAGAGCAAGGGTGCCGAGCCGCGCGAAATCCTGATAGACCTCGACGGCGGCGGTGCCGACGGCGGCGGGCAATCAGCGGTGTAAACCGCCAAAGACTTTTTACAACCAAGCAACGAAGGAACAAAGCTTCCTTGGTTACTTGGTTTCTTTGTTGTTGGCTTGACCCCAGGGCGATTCTCCGGCAAACCATCGGCATCAGCACTTCGGGAGGCAAATGCGGTCCTATGAAAAAACGGCTTACATATTTAGGTGCAGTGGGAATCGTCCTGATATTTGGCGTCTTCCTGTTTTGGGATAATCAGGCGAACCATAAGTTCACCAGCGTCTTTTCAGTCGAACCCACTTACGAGGGACAGAACCTCACTTATTGGATGCAACATTGGTATCAACAATATGGCCAGCGAAACCTCGCCGCAGAGGAGGCAGTCCGCACCATGGGAACCAACGCCGTGCCGTATCTGGTCAAATGGATCACCCAGCCAGCCCATAACCAAGCGGATCAAGACCAGGTTAGCCGGGCGCTCAAGGGATTTGAAATTCTCGGTTCTGTAGCGTCCCCGGCCATTCCAGATTTGGTCAAAGCCATCGGTAGAAACGGAAATTTTCCAGCCGTCGCCCTCGGTTACATTGGAACCAACGCCATCCCGGCACTGACAAACCGATTGCTTGAATCGGCTTCAAACGCCAAGCAATCGGGAATACTTTCCTCGCTATTCTTTTCCAGTAGGCAACCACGCGAAAGTTTCTATGTGCCAAGGAATATCTTTTGCGCCTTGAGTTTTTATGGCACCAATGCCCAGCCAGCCGTCCCCGCCCTGATTGCTTACATCCAAAATCCAAACGCGCGGGAGGCCGGAGATGCGGCGGGTGTCTTGGCGATGGCGGGGCACAACCAGCCGAAGATTGTATTCCCCGTTCTATTCAATTGCTTTTCCAATTCACCGGGCATGGTCCGGTTTGATGTCGCCGATGCCTTGTCCACCTTTGGCACGAACGCGGTTTCAGCCATTCCACTCTTGTTGTTTGGACTGCAAGACCCCGACGCCCAAGTCCGCGCACACATTGCCGTCGCGATCAAGAAAATCGCCCCCAACACACCTCATGCCCTCGATCCGGTAATTCAAAATTTGGAAAATGGTGAAGCCTGCCAGCAGACCATCTATATCTTGGGAACATTAGGCACGAATGGCATGGAGGCTCTGCCCGGCCTGTTGAAATGTCTGCGTTCCGGTTCCGCAGCCGATCGCCCCCACGCCGAACGTTGCATTCTAAAGCTGGATGGTTTCACCGACGAAAAGATTGAGGCACTTGGGGAGAATTTATCCCATCCCAACGAGTTAACCTACGGCGAAACCTACGCCACCCTCGGCAAGTTTGCCAGCCGTTCCCAACTGGCCTTTGCGATCTTGCTAAAGCAAGGGCTGCTTGGAAACCATACCGAAGATTGGCGAGTTCAAGCCAGATTTCCATTGATGAACATCTCAAGAGCAGACCTGACTTTCCTGCTCCAATGTCTGGACGACCCGGATGCCCAAGTGCGGTCAGGAGCGCTGCTGGTTTTTCATGATTTGGAACGGAGCGTTCCCCAAGCCATTCCGAAACTTCGAGAGCTTGCAGAAAAAGATCCAGACCCGGATGTCCGCAGCCGCGCGGCTGACATGCTAAAGCTCCAATCACAATAGCAATCAGGCGTGTCACCCCCTGCGTGTCACTTTTTCCATCTGAAAATAGCCCAGCCTTTCAAGGCTGGGTTGTCCGCGTCACGCGATTTCAAGTCCCGTCAGGGACGAAAGAATTTCTGTCGTCCCGCAGCGGGACTTTTCATTTAGCGCATCCAAGTTCCCAGCCATAAATGGCTGGGCTATTTTTCTCTGTGTTCTCTGTGTCTCGGTGGCCAATGCTTCTGCGCTTTTTCCAATTCGACGGCGTAAACCTGGTTCGCGCTCGTCGGGGAAATTCTGGAACGGAAGCTGAAGGAATGATTTGCCACAGAGGCACAGAGAGCACAGAGAATTGATTCTGTCCGGCTCTGTGCGCTTGGTGTCTCGGTGGCTAGTTCTTCTGCGCTTTTTCCAATTCGACGGCGTAAAATTCCGAATCAAAATATAAAACCGGCGGGCAACTTGCGTTGCCCGCCGGGTGATTCCCAGTTCCTCCTCCTTGGCTCTTAAGTTCAGCCGTGGTAGCCGAGTTCGCCGTGTTCGGATTCGTCGAGACCGGTGATTTCGACTTCTTCCGTCGGGCGCAGACCCACGAGCAATTTGGTGATGTAGGCGATGACCACGGTGGCGACCACGCTCAACACGATGGTGATGACCACGGCCTTGAGCTGTTCCTTGACGAGCGGTTGGAACCAGCTGTCGGTGACGTAGGCCTTGAGGTTCGTCGCAAGGTTGGCGTTCGCCGCGTTGCGGGCGAGCATGCCGGTCATGA
>PLYV01000052.1 GCA_003151855.1 Limisphaerales bacterium
CCCGAACGCTTCACCAACCGCATCGAGGTCTCCGGCCTGTTCTGGCACTTCGTGGACCTCGTGTGGATATTCCTGTTCCCGGTGCTATACTTAACCTGATGATTGATATGAGCGAATCTGAAAAACCTGTTTGCCTGAATAGCTACATCCGCCTCTGCGCGGTGGTGTTTCTCGTCGTCCTCTGCACCACGTCGGCGATGATCGCCACGTCGTTCTCGCATCTCGGCGACGGCTGGACGCTGAAGGTCGCCATCATCCTCGCCATCGCGGTGGTGAACGCCTTTCTCGTCGCCGGCTACCTGATGCACTTGCTCTCGGAAAAGAAACTCATCTATACCGTGCTGGCGTTCACCGTGTTCTTTTTCATCGGCCTGATGGGCCTGACCGTCTGGGCCACGAATGGTTTTCCGCCCGGCACCGCTAACCACTAACATTTATGTCGCTCAAAGCCTTCCATTTGATTTTTGTGACGCTGCTCACCGCGCTTTCGTTTGGCTGCGCGGTGTGGGCGTTCCAATCCGGCAGCGTGCTTTGGGGAACGGTGGGTGTTGCCGCCGGCATATTTGTGGTTGTTTACGGCATTTATTTCTTACGAAAACTGAAAAGTGTCAGCTACCTGTGAACGCGCTCCGCAAAATCCTGTTCGCCCTCGTGCTGCTCGCGCCGGCAAAAATCTTTGCCTGCGCCGCGTGCTTCGGCCCGAACATTGATTCGCCGATGGCCGACGGCATGAACTGGGCCATCCTCGCGCTCGGCGTCGTCCTCACCACGGTGCTCGGCGGGTTTCTGGCCTTTTTGATTTACGCCATCCGCAAAAGCGAGGCCGTGGAGGCCGCGCGCATGGCCGGAACTGAAAATTAACAACTGAAAATTCAAATGAGAGACTGGTTCGCCCAAAAAATTCTTTGCCTGCCGCAGCTCGCCTCGGCTCACGGTCACGACGTGGACAACCTCATGGTTTACGTCCACTGGCTGATGCTGGCGTTGTTCGTCGGCTGGAGCCTGTATTTCGCCTACGTCCTGTGGCGCTTCAACTCCGCACGGCATCCCCAGGCTGATTACGTCGGCTCCACCAGCCCAATTCCAAAATACACCGAAATCGCCGTCGTTGTGATTGAAGCCGTGCTGCTCATCGGCGTGGCCATTCCGATCTGGTCGAAAAACGTAGATCACTTTCCCGATCCCGCCGACAAGAAAACTGTTGTCATTCAGGTCATGGCGCAGCAGTTTGGTTGGAACGTCCGCTATCCCGGCCTCGACGGAAAATTTGGCCGGCAGGACATGAAGCTGATCGCCGACAACAACATCTTCGGCGTGGATCCCGCCGACGCCGCCGGCAAGGACGACATCCAATATTACAACGGCGAAGTCCACTGCGTCCTCAACCAGCCCGTGCTGGTTTATTTGAGTTCCAAGGACGTGATCCATTCGTTCAAGCTTGTCGCCATGCGCGTGACGCAGGACGCGATTCCCGGACTGCGCATTCCGTTCACCTTCACGCCGACGAAGCTGGGCCGCTATCAGGTCGAGTGCGCGCAGCTCTGCGGCAACGCCCACGCCGCGATGTCCGGCGGCTTCGTCCTTGTGCAGACGCCGGAGGAATACGCCGCGTGGCTGCAATCCAAGTCCAGCGCCGGCCAACCGCAGAGCTTTGAATGATAATTTCCTTCCGTAAATCAACCGCACCTGTTTTTGGGTGCGGTTTTTTCTTTTCCGGCGTGCCTTGCTGCAAACAGCATTCCCGCTATAATTGACGGACGTTATGACGCCAACGCCCGCCCGCCCGCCGCGCACCATCTGGATTGGTTTTCTGCTGTTGTTTGCGCTGCTGGCATTGTCATTCGCGACGTGGTTTGTCCAGATCAGCCGTAAATTCAATTTGCCGGTCATCGGCGTGGTCGCGCCATTCACGCTCACCAGTCAGGAAAGCCAGCCGGTGTCGCTCGCGGATTTCACCAATCACGTCTGGCTGGCGGACATCATCTTCACGCGTTGCGCCGGCCCGTGCCCGCGCCTGACGCAGCAGATGCGGCAAGTTCGGGATTTGCTGCCGAAGGAAAGCGGCGCGAAACTCGTCACGCTCACCACCGACCCGGAATTCGACACGCCGTCTGTGCTGAAAAAATACGGCGAACATTTTGGCGCAGATTTCAACCGCTGGACATTTCTCACCGGCACGAAAAGCGAAATCGCCGTCGTCGCCGCCAACAGCCTGAAGTTGAGCGCGCAGCCGGTGAAGCCGGAAGAGCAGAAAGATTCCGCCGACTTGTTCATCCACACGACGATTTTCGTCATCGTGGACAAGCACGCGCAGTTGCGCGGATTTTTCGAGACTGGCGGCGACGGCGTGGACTGGACAAACACCGTGCTGCCGAAAATCCTGCATTCCGTCCGCCAGTTGGAAAACGAACCATGAGCGTCCATGATTTGCCCGCCGTCAACGCCACGCTCAACGGCTTGAGCGCGGTTTTCCTCACGCTCGGTTTTATCTTCATCAAGCGCGGCAACAAAATCGCGCACCGCAACTGCATGATCACCGCGTTCGGCACGTCGGTGATTTTTCTCGCGTGCTACCTGACCTACCACACCACGGTCAGGACCGTCACGCACTTCGTTGATCCCGCGTGGTTCCGGCCGATTTACCTGACGATTCTGCTGACACACACGCTGCTCGCGGTGGTCATCGTGCCGCTGATTCTGATGACGCTGAACCGCGCACGGAAACAAAACTTTGAGGCGCACAAAAAAGTCGCGCGCTGGACTTGGCCACTGTGGCTCTACGTTTCCGTGACCGGCGTGGTGATTTATCTTTTGCTCTACCAGATTTTCCCGCAGAAATAACCGCGCATGAGCAACGTCGTCCAGGTCGCGATCCATCCCAGCCAGTTTCCCAAAAATGTCCGGCGCGACCTGCTGGCCTCGCTGCGCACGCGGCGCGTGAACCACAAGTTTCACTACGACAGCGTCAAGCAGACCCAGAAATGGCTCGTGCTGCACGAGGCTCATTCGCCCACCCGCCGCGACGCCGATTGTCTTGCCACTTACGACCGCGCTTTTGCCGAGGCCGCCGCCCAGATTAAATCTCGCCAGGTTCATGTCATCGGACTCGGCTGTGGTGGCGGGCAAAAGGATGTGCAGTTGATGAAACAGTTGCGGTCGCGCGGTAAAAAAGTTTCCTACACGCCGTGCGATGTCAGCGTGGCGATGGTTCTTGTCGCCCGTGAGGCCGCGCTCGACTTGGTGCCGGCGGAAAAGTGTTTTCCCTTCGTCTGCGACTTGGCGACAGCGGCGGATTTGCCAGAAGTGTTTTCCAAAAGCCCCGAGCCTCACGCCCAGCGCCTGATCACTTTTTTTGGAATGATTCCGAATTTCGAGCCGCGCCAGATTTTACGGAAGCTTACGGAACTATTGCGCCCCAATGATATTCTGCTGTTCAGCGCCAATCTCGCACCGGGTGCCGACTATGCCGCCGGCATGAAAAAGATTCTCCCGCAATACGACAATCCGCTGACGCACGACTGGCTTACAGCCTTCCTGTTTGATCTGGGCGTTGAGGCGGGCGACGGCCGGTTGCGTTTCACCATCGAGACCGGCGGGCTGGGGCTGCGGCGCGTGGCGGCACGGTTCCATTTTCGCCGCGCCCGGCGGATCAAAGTCGGCGGTCGGGAATTTTCCTTTGCGCGCGGCGAATCCATCCGGCTCTTTTTCTCCTACCGTTACACGCCGGCACGCGCCGCCAAGTTGCTGTCGCGTCATGGATTGGAAGTCTGCGGTCAATGGATAGCGAAATCCGGCGAAGAAGGTGTTTTTCTCTGCCGCCGAAAATAGCCGGGCCATGCCGGCCTTCATTTTGGATTCGGGTGCAGGACGCCATGCACGGTTTTGAGCAGCAGCGGGGCGTCGAACGGCTTGTTGAGAATGCCCGCTGCGTTCAGTGGTTTGGAGGCCAGGGTTTCGCCGGCCAGCCCCGCACCGGTGATGACGATGATCCGGGCCTGGGGATTGAGCTTTCGGATGGTCAGGATGTTATCGGTCCCGTCCATGCCCGGCATATTCAAGTCCGTTATCACGAGGTCAATTTGTGATCCCTTTTCGGTGTAAAGCGCGACGGCTTCCACCCCGTTGCTGGCCGTCAGCGTCCGGTAGCCATGGGTTTCCAAAACCCGCCGGGTAACGGAGCACACGGCTTCTTCGTCGTCCACAATCAGAATCAGCTCGCCCTGTCCCCGCAGCAGGGATTGGGGTGGCTTTTCTTCGGCCGGCGAAGCGGCCTCGGTCATGGCCGGCAGCCAGAGTTTGAACTCGGTGCCGCGTCCGGCGTCGCTGTCGAACTGAATGAACCCGCCGTGGCTTTTCACGATGCCCAGGACGGTGGACAGTCCGAGTCCGGTGCCTTTTTCCAGGCCTTTGGTCGTGAAAAACGGGTCGAAAATTTTATCCGCAATTTCCGGCGGAATGCCGGTGCCCGTGTCGGAGATTTTCAGTTGGACATAAGGTCCGGGTTTGGCCCCGGGAATGAACCGGACGGCGTCCGCATCCAGCCTCACGTCTTCAATGGCCAGCCCCAGGGTGCCGCCCTGGGGCATCGCATCCCGCGCATTCACGGTCAGGTTGAGCAGCACCTGATGCAGTTGGGTGGCGTCGCCGGAAACCAGCCAGCGGCTCTTGAGCAGGTCGGTTTTCAGGGTGATGCCTTTGGGAAAAGTTTCCCGGATGATTTTGGCCGTTTCCTTGACCAGGTGGCCGGGTTGCAGGAGCACATGCCGGCCTTCGACCCCCTTGGCGAAAGTCAGCACCTGCTTGACGATGTCGGCCCCGCGGCGGGCGCTGGTTTCCAAGGTTTCAAGCATGGAAAGCCCTTCCTCAGTTTTGATTTCTTCGCGCAGAAACTCGATGGACAGCAAAACCGGCGCGAGGATGTTGTTCAAGTCATGGGCGATGCCGCCGGCCAGGTGCCCGATGCTTTCCAGGCGCTGGGCGCGCAGAAACTGCGCCGCCAGTTGTCGCTTTTCGGTGATGTCCTCTTTAATCGCCAGGAAGTGGGTGATTTTGCCCGCCTCGTTGGTGATGGGCGAGATGGAGGCCGATTCCCAGTAAAGCGCGCCGTTCTTTTTCTTGTTATGGAATTCCCCGCGCCATTCCTTGCCAGCCTTGATGGTCTGCCACAGTTGTTCGTAAATCTCGGCCGGCATTTCCCCCGACTTCAAGAGGTTGGTCTTTTGCCCCACCGCTTCCGCAAAGGTATAGCCGGTCAGCTCCGTGAACCGGGCGTTGGCATAGGTGATGTTTCCGCCTGGGTCGGTGATGATGATGGAAGCCGGACTTTGTTCGACGGCGCGCGACAACTGGCGCAACTGCTCGTCCATCCGGTTGCGCTCGGAGACGTCATGCAGCACCGTCAACAACAATTGGCGGTCATACAGTTCGATCCGCGACGCCGAGGCATGCACCGGCACGCTGCGCCCGTCGTGGCGGAACACTTCCAGTTCGCAGCCGCCGGGATGCTCGCCGTTGGCGGCGGCGCGGAGGACGTCAAATCCCGGCCGGCCGTTTTGCGGCGCGAAGAGCTGGGCCTGGTTCGAGCCGAGGATTTCCGTGCGGGTCCGGCCCAGCAGGTTTTCCGCCCGGGCGTTCGTGTCTATGATCCGGCCGGACTCTTCCACAATCACGAACACCGCGTCGCCCAAGGCTTCGAACAGATGCCGGTATTTGTGTTCCGACTCGCGCATGGCGGCTTCAGCCTGCCGGCTTTCGCGCCGCACTCTGACCTCGTGCAACTCGCGCTCGACCGCCGGAGCCAGCCGGGCGAGGTTGGTCTTCATGATGTAATCCTGCGCGCCGGACTTCATGGCTTCAATGGCCACGTCTTCGCCAATGGTGCCGGAAACGAAGATGAAGGGCACGTCGGTGCCGGATTCCTTGGCCAGTTGCAGCGCCGCCGCGCCGTTGAAGTAGGGCATCGTGAAGTCGCACAGGATGACGTCCCACGCTTTTTGTTGCAGCGCATTGCGCATGGTGGCGGCGGTGTCCACCCGCTCAAACGCCAACTCGTAGCCGCCGCGCTTCAGTTCCGCCACCAGCAGCAGTGCGTCGTCGTCCACGTCCTCAACGATCAATACGCGAATCGGTTTGCTCATGTTCAATCCTTCGTCTTGTCGTCGTCATCGTCGGGAAATTCATAAAGGCGTTTCAAGCAGTCCGGGCACAGGCTGTGGGTGAACTGCGCCTCCGAGTTTTCCCGGATGAAGATCTCGAGCCGCTGCCATTCATTGCGGTCGTTGCGGATTTTTTTGCAGCCGGAGCAGATCGGCAGCAGGCCGCTCAGGCGCTTTACATCCATCAGCGCCGCTCGCAATTCCGTGATCAGCCGCTCGCGGTCGGCCTCCAGAATTCTTTTTTCACGCCGCACCTGGGATTCGCGCAGTTCGCGCTCGACCGCCGGAGCGAGCCGCTTCAGGTTGTTCTTTAAAATGTAGTCCTGCGCGCCGGATTTCATCGCCTCGACCGCCACGTCCTCGCCGATCGTTCCCGACACATAGATGAAGGGCAGGTCGGCATCGGTTTCCCGCGCGATGCGCAAGGCGCTGGCACCGCTGAACTGCGGCAGGGTGAAATCGCACAGGATGGCGGTCCAGGCTGCCTGCGCCAGGGCCTGCCGGAACGCGCTTTCGGTTTCCACCCGCTCGCTGGCGACGTCGTAGCCGGCCCGTTCCAGCTCGCGCTGCATCAGCGCGGCGTCTTCCGGGGAATCTTCGACGATCAGGAGGCGCAGCTTGGTTTTCATGCCTGGCTCCTTTCGGACGGCGGCGGTTCGTTGAGCAGCAGCCAATACAATCCGAGCTGCCGGACGGCCTCGGTGAACTGCTCGAATTCCACCGGCTTGCGGATGTAGCTGTTGGCGCCGGAATCGTAGCTTTTCAGGATGTCCTGTTCCTCCTTCGAGGAGGTGAGGATGAGGATCGGCAGCCGTTTCAACCGTGCGTCGGCCCGGATGCGTTTCAGCACTTCCAGGCCGCTCAACCGGGGCAGATTCAGGTCCAGCAAGGTGACGGTGGGCAGCGGATTCAAATTGGCCAGCATTTCCAGGGCCTCCACGCCATCGTGGGCGATGGTCACCTCGTTGGCGATGTTGCAGTGTTTGAGCGCCCGGAGCGTCAGCTTCACGTCGTCCGGATTATCTTCGACCAGCAGGATGGTTTTATTTTTCATGATTGGGCCTTTGGTTGTGCGGGCAACGTGAAATAAAATGTCGCCCCTTGGTTCGGTTTGCTTTCGGCCCAGACGCGGCCGCCATGCCGGTGAATGATGCGCTGAACTGTCGCCAGGCCGATGCCGGTGCCCGGAAAATCAGTGGTGCTGTGCAGCCGCTGGAACGCGCCAAACAGTTTGTCTGCATAACCCATGTTAAACCCGACTCCATCGTCGCGCACATAAAAAGTGGAGGCACATTCGCGGGTCGTCCGGCCGAACTCGATTTTTGCGGCGGCTTGTTTGCCGGTGAATTTCCAGGCGTTGCCCAGCAGGTTGTCCAGGACGACGCGCATCAGGCCGGCGTCGGCCTCGGCGTCGAGGTCTGGCC
The DNA here is from genome assembly GCA_003151855.1 of Limisphaerales bacterium. Lineage (GTDB taxonomy): Bacteria > Verrucomicrobiota > Verrucomicrobiia > Limisphaerales > UBA11358 > UBA11358. The sequence continues at coordinate 7,580 of PLYV01000052.1, forward strand.
CGATGACAAATTCCACCGGCCGTTCCGGGTTCGTTTTTTGCAGTTCCTCCACCACGGCCCGCGCCAGCGCGCTCAAGTCCACTGATGTGCGGCGCATTTCGCTGCGCGTGTGGCGGGACAACTGGAGCAGATCGTCAATCAACTGGCCCATGCGCTGGCTGGCGGCGCGGATGCGGTTAAAGCTGTCCTTGCCGGCGGCGTCCAGCTTGTCGCCGTAATCCTCCAGCAGGATGCGGCTGAAGCCGTCAATGGCGCGCAGCGGCGCGCGGAGGTCGTGCGAGACGGAATAGCTGAAGGCTTCCAGTTCCTGATTGGCGGTTTCTAGTTGCGCGGTGCGCTGCCGGACGCGCGCCTCCAGCTCGGCGTTGAGCTGGCGAATTTCCTCCGCCGCCCGTTTGCGCTCGGCGCGGCCGCGCAACACCGTGATGCCAAACGCCAGGTCACCCGCCAGTTCCTCCAAAAGCCGGACTTCGTCTGGCGGGAAGGCGTTGGGTTCCGCGGAATAAATCGTGAAGGCGCCGAACACCGCGCCGGTCTCGTCCTTGAGCGGCAGGGCGATGTTGGAACGATAACCGCGAAGCAGGCCTTTCTCACGCCACGGCTGAACCTGTGAGTCTTCCATGAAATCCTGGATGCAGACGACTTGTCCGGTGCGGATGGCCGTGCCGGTGGGGCCGCGCCCGCGTTCGGCGTCGGACCAGACAATGGTGGCGCTTTTAAGATAGCCATCTTCGGTTCCCGCCCAGGCGACCGGGCGCACCGTTTTCGCGTCGTCGGATTCCGCGTATCCCACCCAGGCCATGCGATAGCCGGCCTCATTGCAGACGATCCGGCATATTTCATTGAGCAGGGTCTGCTCGTTCTCCGCCCGCAGGAGCGCTTGGTTGCAATTGCTGATGGCCCGCAGTTCGCGATTCAACCGGCGCTGCGTTGCCTCCGCCTGTTTGCGTTCGATCAACTGCCGTTCCAGATCGAGATTGCGCCGCTTAATGGTTTGGACGCGCCAGCGATAGAGCGCAAACGCCAGTCCCAGCAGCGCCGCAATGACCGAACCCCGGAACCACCAGGTCTGCCACCACGCCGGGATGACGGTGATTTTGATGGATGTGCCTTGTTCGTTCCACACGCCGTCGTTGTTGGAGGCTTTGACCCGGAACGTATAATGGCCGGGGTTGAGATGGGTGTAAGTCGCGGAATGATCACCGGCGTCGGTGAATCGCCAGTTCTGGTCAAAGCCTTCCAGTTGGTAGGCGTAGCGGTTCTCTTGCGGCTGGGCGAAACTCAACGCGGCGAATTTCAGGCGGAAAACGTCCTGGTCAAATCGGAGCGTGATCTGATCGGCGACGTTGATCGCCTTTTTCAGCGGCGAATCTTTTCCGATCGCGACCGGCTTGTTGAAGAGTTGAAAATCCGTCAGCACCACCGGCGGCACATAGGGGTTGTCCCGGATATTTTCAGGAAAGAACGCGTTGAATCCCTTGCTGCCGCCAAAGAACATTTCCCCATTTTGACCCTGCGCATAACAGCCTTGACTGAAATCATTGTCCTGCAGGCCGTCGGAGGCGTCGTAGTTTCTGAAGGTTTCTGTCTGCGGGTCGAACCGGGACAACCCGTTCTTGGTGCTGAGCCACAGCCGGCCGGCGGGATCTTCCAGAATGCCATCAATCGCGCTGCTGGGCAGACCCTGGTGTTCCGTGTAGCGGGTGAATGTTTCGTTTTTCCGGTCAAACCGGTATAGTCCATCCTCGGCGCCCAACCACAAGGTTCCGGCCTGGTCTTCGTGGATCGCGTGGATGGCACCGCCGCTGAGCCGGTGCGGGTCACGCGCGTCGGGTTTGTAGTTCACAAAGGTTTTCGTCTTGTCGTCGAAACGGCTCAACGCGCCTTCCAACGTCCCCAACCACAGCGTGCCCGAACGATCTTGATGGATGATGTCAACGCTGTTTCTCTTGCTGGCCGGGGCAGGCGGATCAGGCTGATAGTTGGTAAACTGCTCCGTTGCTCGGTCAAGCCGGCTGAGACCGCCATACTGCCCCACCCATAGGTTGCCGCTGCGATCTTCATGGACGGCGAGAACGTCATCAGAAGCCAGGCTGTTGGGGTCATTTGGGTTGTGCCGGTAGTGTTTGAATTGGCCACTGTGCTCATCAAACCGATCCAGACCGCTGCCCCAGCCCCCCAACCAGAGATACCCCTGTGCGTCCCTGCAAATGCCAACAAGATAATCACCCTGGTTGAGCGTGTTTTCGTTGTCCGGGCCGGGAAGGTAATGGGTGATTTGCCCCGTCGTTCGATCCAATCTGTCCAGGGCGCGGGGGCGGAAACCCACCCACACAATGCCGTTGGAGTCTTGATGAATTGCACAGACCTTGCCGGGGGAGAGACTATTGGGCTGGGTGGGATCATGCCGGTAACAACCGAACTGTTGCTGTTGGGAATTGAGAATATTAAGCCCCCTATCCAGAGTGCCCACCCACAGCAAGCCGGCCCTGTCCCGATAAATGGAAAGAACTCGGTTGTCGTTGAGGCTTTCCGGGTTGGTCTCATCGTGTTGAAAGCGGTGCGTGAAACGTCCTGTTGGCCGATCAAAGTGATAGAGTCCCAAGCTCGACGGCACCCAGAACCCATCCTGCCCATCATCCAGAAGGTTGCCAGGATCCGGGCCGACAGCCCCCGCCTCCAGTGGATACGAAGTGAATCGTTCTGCCTGACGATCATATTTGATGAGTCCGACGACTGGAGAAGATGCCAGCATCCACAAATTGCCGACTTTGTCCTCATAGAGATGGATATATACGGCCAGGCCACCAACGGTCGCGGAGGGGCGGGTAATCTGCCCCGTTTGAGAGTTCAAATGGAATAGGCCGCGATCTCCAACAAACCAGATATCCCCATGCCTGTCCTCGATAATGGCATTGACCGCCCCAACAGGTTGGCCGGTGCTGTCATTGGGGTAGCGCGTGAAGGTTTCGGTGGCCGGATCAAATTTGTTCAGGCTGGTGTCTTCACCAAACCAGAGACAGCCGCGACGATCCTTGGCGATGCAGTTAATCATATCGCCGCTGAGGCTGTTGGGGTTCTTGGGGTCGTGCCGGTAGCGGGTAAAGCGTTCAGTGGCGGGGTCAAACCGGCTGACCCCGCCATTAAAGGTGGCAATCCACAAACAGCCCCGATCGTCTTCAAGCAGAGCCAGAATATAGTTACTGCTCAAGCTCGCCGGATCATCAGGGTTGTTTTTGAACACAACAAAGCTGTTCCCATCATAGCGATTGAGGCCGTCCCGGGT
>PLYV01000003.1 GCA_003151855.1 Limisphaerales bacterium
ACGCTTTAGTGTTAACACACCCTAACGTAAAAAGCTGAGCCCCCGCCGACTTGCGACGAGAACCGCGCTTGTCGCGCCGAAGTGAAATGAAGGCGGAACAGCGGAACGGACCGCGCCATCAGCCTTCGCCCCAAGGCTGCGGCTTGACGGGACGGCAGTTGGCCCCGGCGACTGGTTAGGCGGCGTTTTCATATCAATCTGGACTCCACTGATAATCGTAACTGGGAGGTGGATCATAAAGCCACGCAGGGCCATGTCCGGGTGGACGTCCGGGGTTCCAGAACATTTTAATGTAACGAACGTGACCGTCCACAAAGCTCACAATGTTCTTTGCATCGTTGTAGTATGCACCGTCGTCGCGGGCGACACCGTGAGAGGATGGATCGTGCCATGACCAAGGAGCAAGCCCGGAAGCTTCCAAGAGCAAAACCGTTCTGGCCGTTTTTTTTACTGAACTCAACCGAATGCCGGTCATTCCGGTAACCTGCAGGGAATTTGTTCCTAATTTGTGGCTGGCATTGTCACCCCCGTTGAATGCGTAGCTCGAAAAGTCCAAAATGGGATCATCATGAAGGCTCTTATGCATGAAATGAAACGGTGGAGTGGCGTCGGGGAAGACGCAAGTGGGATAGAATGTGTCCGCCGGACAGGCAAATAACTTGTCCCGGGGCGATGACTGGCCATTCAGTCCAACGTAATTCTTCATGAGTGCTTTGTAGGCGGCATACGGCGCAACGTTGGTCAAGGCTGCGCCCGACCAACCGACAGAAGGCGAGGCGTCGCGCGCATCATCAGAATACATGCGCACTCCCAAGTTGATCTGTCGCAGATTGCTCGTGCAAACAGTTTGCTGCGCCTTGTGCTTGGAGGCGGATAAAACTGGCAACAACAAAGCAGCGAGAACACCAATGCTGGCAATGACCATCAGTAACTCAATCAAGCTGAATCCCTCTGCCACTTTGAAATTGTTTTTCATGCCGGTTTAGACAATGCAGAGACTGACGCATCACGCCGCCTGACAGCATTATCAAGCCGCAGTCAGTGCATGGGCTTGTGCATGGTTGTTTTGACGACGGACTTTGGTGACATGGGTTTATGAAAACGGACGGGCGAATTTCTGTCAAAGATTATTCGCCCTCGCCACGAACCGGGCAACGGCGCTCCGTTGTTTGCAGTGGGCGAGAGAGGCGCCCAAAATATCCCAATAATCCAGGCAGGGTTTCAGGGGACGTCGGCTTCATAAGCGCCGATGTCGCTGCCATTGCCGCCGCTGGCGTTCGGAATGGAAGAATTGTTTTGCGGGCGTTTGTGCCCGCGCTGGTCGGTGCGCAAGCCGAAGCTGTTGCCCTGATCAATCGCCGGGCTTCCCACAAGCAGGGCATGGGTCGGAGTATATCCGCCGTTCATTTGCAAAACATCCAGTAGGGGATTAATTGGAATGGTTGAACTGCCGACTTGGTCGGCACTGACGCCGTTGGTGAAACCGGTGCTGTCGTCCGCGATGCTGACCAGATTGAAACCTTGCGAGGTGAAGTCGCCAAACACATCGCAACCCGCGCCGGCGGCACCAATGGCACCGGTGGTGATTTCAGTTTTGTTGCCGGTTGAGCTAAAGGAAAAGGACGTGTTGGTGCCGCCCAAGCCCCCGACGTTCGGCGTGTTCAAAGCGAGCAGTGAATTGCGGACGAAGGCGTTGGTTGCGCCCGCCGCGTTCAAGAGGCCGCCGCCAAAACCGCCGGTGCCGCCCAGAGCGCTAGCGTTGTAATTCTGACTGTTGCCACCGTTGCCGCCAATGCCGGCGGAGTTGAGCGCAACAGTGCAGGCGGTGAGTCTCATTGTGCCGGCGTTGAAAATGCCGCCGCCGTTGCCGCCGTCGCCACCGGTTCCGCCCGGAGCATACCAACTGTGACCGCCGGTTCCGCCTTCGCCAGCGAAGTTATCACTGAGAGTGCAATTGGTCAGGGATAAATCCTGTGCATTGTAGATGCCGCCACCATCACCGCCTCCACCGCCATTTCCACCCGCACCACCGCTTCCCCCGCCGTTGCCGCCAAGGCCGGCAACATTATTGTCTATCGTGCAGGCATTGATGTGGAGCCTGCCCGCATTGTAGATGCCGCCGCCACTGCCGCCGCCGGATCCACGCAATCCGGGAGAATTGATTGGCGTGATTGAGCCAATGAAAATTCCACTGTTGCCACCTTGACCGCAGGCATTGTCGCTGAGGCGACAATTGGTGAGCGTCATCGTGCCGATGTTGTAGATTGCTCCGCCGTTGCCGGCCCCTGACGAAAAACCATTTTCGTCCGGCCCGGTTCCGTTGCCGGTGATATTGTTGCTGATCAGGCAGGTGATTAATTGGACGGAACCTTGGTTGAATATGCCGCCGCCGTTGCCGCCGGGACAACTGTGACTCCCGAACAGCGTTGTGTATCCTCCAGCTCCACTGGCATTGCCGGTAACGGTGCATTTGATGAGCTTCAAGACGCCGGAATTGTAAATGCCGCCGCCATTGGCTTCATTGCCATTATCAATGTTGGCAGGCGCAGTCCCGCCAGTGAGGGTGAGATTGGAAAGCGTCAGGCTGGAGCGGGCCTGTATTTGAATCACACGGTCGCCCAAACCGGCGGCACTGATGACAACATTGGAAGTGACACCGATGATGGTGAGATTGGCGCCGCTGAAATCCAAATCCCCGCCCTGCGAATCGTTCGCGCTGCTGCTGGCCAGTGTCAGTTNNTTTCTTGCCCAGCAAAATCACATTCTTGCCGGCGATGTGGTTGGCGGCAATGACGGCTCCGCGCAGGCTGGTCACTTTCAGGGAATCGTTGGTGTCGGTGATGGTAAATATATTAGCGGATACCGCATTGCACCAGTGCAGTGCCATCATGCCGGTCAAGATGCCGGCAAGGATTTTTTTTACCCCGAAACAATTCAAGTTCTGAATGGTTTTCATTCCAGTGCTGGAGTGTGCAGGGCGGGGGAACAAACGTCAATTATCCATCTGTGCGGCAGTGCAGGTCATTGCCGCGTGAGGGATGAACTGCCGGCGCTAGCGAATCATCGGCACCAACAATTGCATCGCAAGCTAGCCAGCGGCATTCAGGCGAGCGGAGGACGTTGTTCGCGCTTCCGCAGGGCGATGACGGCAAAGACGCACGCGGTCCACGTCGGGAGATCTTCGATGACCGGCACGAGTTCCACCACGAACGTCGGCAGCAGCAAAATGTGGAAGCCGAGAATCCGCATGGTCAGCAGCATGGCGATGGCGTCAATCATCTGATCCGCTGCCACCCAGCCGAGCGGGCCGAGGAGGAGTTGCAGGCCGTCGGCGGCGACCGCCACGGCGAGGGCGAGGAGCATCCGCGGGCGGGTGAGCGGCGGGACGCGGCGCAGGAATTCCAGTTTCGCCGGAAATTTCATCGCAGGATTAAACCCAATCGGCTTGCCGCGTCCAAGCTTGTTTCTTAAATTACCGCGTGCTCGACATCAAATTGATCCGTGAAAAAACCGACTTTGTCCGCGCGCGCCTCGCCACCCGCGGGGCAGGGGACGAGACGAAGATTGACGAACTCCTGAAGCTCGACGAAGCGCGCCGGAAATCCCTGGCCGAGGTAGAGACGCTGAAATCGCTCCGCAACCGCGTGAGCAAGGAGATCGGCGCGTTGATGGGCCAGAAGAAGCTCGCCGAGGCGGAAGCGAAAAAGGCCGAGACGAAGGATTTGGGCGAGAAGATCGCCGCGCTCGACAAGTCGGCGGCGGAAGCCGAGGCGGCGCGCGATGCGCTGATGCTGCAATTGCCAAACCTGCCGCATGAATCGGTGGCGATTGGCAAGACGGCGGAGGACAATCCCGAAGTGCGCGTGCATGGCGCGAAGGCGGATTACGCTTTCAAGCCAAAGTCGCATGTGGAATTGTGCGAGTCGCTGAAGCTGGTGGATTTTGCGCGGGCGGCGAAGCTTTCCGGCAGCGGCTTTTTGCTCTACACGAATTGGGGCGCGCGGCTGGAGCGGGCGCTGATTTCTTTCCTGCTGGATTTGCACATCACGCAGCACGAATACACCGAGGTGTCGCCGCCGTTCATGGTCGGCGAACAGTGCATGGTGGGCGTGGGGCAGTTCCCGAAGTTCAAGGATCAGTATTACGGCGTGGCGGAAGGCGGCCGCGCGGATGAACTGGGCAAACTGTATCTGGTTCCCACCGCCGAGACGCCGGTGGCGAACATCCATCGCGAGGAGATTTTGGCGGAGAAACAATTGCCGATCCGTTATTGCGCCTACACGCCATGCTTCCGCGGCGAGGCCGGTGCGGCGGGCGTGGGCACGCGCGGCATGATCCGCGTGCACCAGTTTGACAAGGTGGAGCTGATAAAAATCGTCAAGCCGGAGGACGGTTATGCCGAATTAGAGAAGATGGTGGCGAACGCGGAAAAAGTTTTGCAACTGCTCGGTCTGCATTATCGCGTGATCATGCTGTGCACCGGTGACATGGGTTTCGGCAGCGCGAAGACCTATGACATCGAGGTCTGGGCGCCGGGGCAGGGGAGCTATCTCGAAGTTTCGAGCTGCTCGAACTGCGAGGATTTCCAGTCGCGCCGGATGAATATGCGCTTCAAAACCGAGGCCGGCGAAAACAAGTTTCCGCACATCCTCAACGGCAGCGGCACGGCGCTGGCGCGGCTGTTCGTCGCGCTGATCGAGACGCACCAGCAGGCGGACGGCAGCGTGAAGATTCCCGAGGCATTGCAGCCGTATTTGAAGACCGACCGCATCACGGCATGACCAGAATTATTTGCGATTTACGATATGCGATTGACGCGCGCTTCGGCTCGCAGCGCGTAAATCGTAAATCGCCATTCGTAAATTTATAAATGAAAATCTTGCTCGCCAGCAGCGAAGTTTATCCGTTCTCGAAAACGGGCGGCTTGGCGGACATGGTGGGCGCGCTGGGGCGCGCACTCGTCAACGCCGGTCACGAAGCGGTCATCGTCACGCCGTTGTATCGCGGCATCCGCGAGAAATATCCGGCGATGCGCAAGGTGGACTGGCGCTTTGATTTGCCGCTGGGGCTGACGAATGTTCAGGCGGATTTGTGGGAGCTGAACCGCACCGGCGAGGCGAAGATTTATTTCGTGGATCATCCCGCTTATTTTGACCGCGCGGGAATCTACCTGGAAAACCACATCAGCTACGCCGACAACGCGGAGCGGTTCATATTCTTCTCCAAGTGCGTCGTGAACCTCGCGCGCTATCTGCCGTGGCGGCCGGACGTGGTGCATGTCCACGACTGGCAGGTGGCGCTGGTGCCGGCGCTGGTGTTGCAGCAAAAGATCGCAGGGTGGGGGAATCCGCCGGCGACATGCCTGACGATTCACAACCTCGCGTATCAGGGCGTTTTCCCCGCCGAAGCCTTTGCGCTGACCAACCTGCCGGAAAGCATTTTCAACACGGAAGGCGCGGAGTTTTTTGGGCTGCTGAATTGTTTGAAGGCCGGCATCGCCTTCGCTGATTTCATCACCACCGTCAGTCCGCGTTATGCCCGCGAAATCACCACGGAGGAATTCGGCTGCGGCCTCGACGGCGTTTTGCGCCGGCGGCAGTCGGTCCTGACCGGCATCCTGAACGGTGTGGATTACGCCGAATGGAACACGACCAAGAATCCGCATCTGGTGAAGCCGTTTTCCGTCGGGCGCATGGCCGGAAAAAAAATCAACAAGCTGGAATTGCAAAAGGAACTCGGTCTGCCCGCCGATGAATCCATCCCGCTCTTCGGCACCATTTCGCGGCTGGCCGAACAAAAGGGCGTGGACATCCAGCTCGGCGCGCTGGCCGAGATGCTGAACACAAACATGCAATTCGTCCTGCTCGGCAGCGGTTCGCAGGAATACGAGCGCGGCTACCGGGATCTGGCGCGGCATTTTCCCCGCAAGGTGGCCGTGCATTTCGGCTACAACGAGACGCTGGCGCATCGCATCGAGGCCGGCAGTGATTTTTTCCTGATGCCGTCGCGGTTCGAACCGTGTGGCTTGAATCAGATGTATAGTTTGCGCTATGGGACGATTCCCATCGTGCGCGCGACCGGCGGGCTGGACGACAGCGTCTTGGACTGGACGCAAAACGCCAAGTTCGCCACGGGCATAAAATTTTCCGAATACAATTCGCGCTCGCTGGCGAAGGCCATCCGCAAGGCGCTGGTGTTGTTCAGCCAGCCCAAACTTTTCCAAGCCTGCCGCCGCAACGCAATGAAAGCGGATTTTTCCTGGGATCGAACCGTTCACGATTACATCGAAGTCTACCAACAGCGTTGAGCTTCACTCCCACAACCTTGTTAAATATAACAAACATTGTGTATCCTTAATCCAAAACGGGTCTGATTTTCAAAGGTCGTGATAAAACTTGCTCGTGCAATGCGAGCAACAATTCGGGACTAGCCGTGTAGCTGTTGAAAAAGACAGCGCAGCGGGTTTCGCTCCGTTCCGTCAAGACGGCCAAGTCCCATTAATTACGGTCTGTGCGTGGTGCCTGCCCAATGGTTCGCCTAAAACTAATGGTACCTCGGCGGCAAATGTTTCGCATGGCATTTGCCGCCGTCACTTTCGCTACGTTCTGTTCAAGTATCGCGGTCGCCAGCCTAAGCGGTTTCAATTCAAAGGCTATGGAGGTGACAAATGAGTTCGCGTCCGCAAATCCGTCTCGATGCTGCCGAACTGGCTATGCTGTCTTACCTGACGAATCGTCCAAATTCTGAGGTTTCGAATCCTTCCGAACTTTTCCGCCTGCTGTTGCATCGTGAATACAACCGGTGCAAGGGGTTGCCAAAACTTGCCTTTTACCGTGTAGCGTCCGAAATGAGAATCGGGCGTCCTGTAACGAAATGAACACGGCATATTCAACCTTTACAGGGCGGCGGCGTGCTGCGGGAAAACCTTTTTACGGCATGACTGCGGAAAACTTGAAACGATTAAATTCAGTCCGTGAGGACAATTCACTAAGCCTTTCCTGTCATGCCGAAAATCTTTTTACCTTCGCCGGCATCTATATCCAACACGCCCGTGATCTTGCCAAGTCCGGCTTCAAGGATGAGGCGCGCAATTGGTATCGGTTCTTTAATAACGCGAAAATCGTCTCTGTCCTTGGCGAATTGAAAGTAACCGGCGACGTGGCTAAGCTGCGTGAGGAACTGAATCTCTTGGGTTTGGAATGTCATCCAATGGAGCCGGGTTCCTTCACAACTGACATTGAGGCAATCCGTTCCTGCTTAACTGAGATTTTATCCCATGTCAAAAAAACGCCCCGTAAAACCAAAACTGTCAGACAGCTTGATAACCGCCGGGCTGTCAATCGGCTTCATGGCCATGGCTGAAACCACATCACCCCTTTTGAGCGCGTGCTGCCTGACTACCGGCATTGCTGCTCCCCTGCCCGCTGTTCTCCCCTCCAGTTGGCAGGGTCACAATCTCCGCATGACGCGGAGTCAGTAAAACAACAACACAACAAAAAATAAAAGTATGGCAGAAAAAGCGTTACCTCCTGTGGTTCAAAAAGCGGTGCTCGAAGGCAAAGTTGTCTTCTTCGGCGAATACCGTCGCGGTCAAGCGGTGGAATTCTCTGGCAAGGGCAACCGTCTGTTCCACCAAGCCAAGTGCACCGTCGAAACGGAGGCCTCCGGCACGATCACCGTCACGGAGTTCTTGCCTGACGGCATGGACTGGAAAACTTGGAAAGAGCCGTTCGTCAAAGGCACGATGGTCTTTGGCGTCTGTCGCGGTTTGGAAGAAAACTCTGGCGTTCAAGTCGCCTCCGGCAAGCTCTATGCCGCTGCGTGAATCACTGGTAACCCCTGCCCGCCGCGCAGCGGCGGGCAGGGTTATCTTGATTAAAGGTTAAACATCTCACTTTTGAATCAATGAAATACAGTCCTTCGGACATATTGCGGAAATTCGTCATGCGAAAGTGCATCGAGAATCTTGTCTGGACATCAGAGCACGCGGTGTGGCTCAACCTCACCTTTTGGGAAAATGTCACCAAAAAGGCATACGCCAACAAATGTTGGGATAAACTCTGTAAAACAATTCGGCGTGAAAATCCTGATTTTCGGCTGGTTGGTGTCTGGGCGCGGCAGGGACGCGGTGCGTGGCATATTCATGCGGTTTGTAACCAAAGGTTCGATCTCGTGTGGCTGAAATCAAAGGCCATGCGTTGCGGCTTCGGCCAATCATTCTTCGTCAAGGAACTGGATTCCAGAAAAGATACGCCCCAAAAAATTGCTAGATACATAACGGGTTATTGCACGGATAAAAACGGTTTGGATCCTGTAAAAGACAAGGGGATTCGGCGGACAATTTTTGTTGGAAAAAATGTCAAGGTGGTAAATATGCGCTGGAAATCGGTGTTGAAAAAAGTCACTGCCTTGGGTAAGTCCATGGCGGAAGAATTTCAAGCGGAAGAATTCAAAGAAATGACGAAGTTTGAAAAGGAATTCTCCACTGAGGGGCGTAAAAAGTCATGGGAAACATGGGGTGATTGGTATCGTCGTAACCGGGATTACTGGTTCAAACTCGGTTGGGATACGTTGTCGGATGAGATTCAAAAGGAATATAAGGAATTGGACGAATTTTGCTCACGTTATTTTGAAACCGGTCGTTGGTCTTACGTATAATATGAAAATCCGAATTGTAAATATGATTTACGGAACAGTTATGTTCATCTTAGGTGCTTTGTATGGTGTTTGGATTTCAAATCACCAATTTGTTAAAACGCCTTTTGGCGATATTGTTCCGGCTTCTGAAGTTCACCATTTAGGCGAATAAACATATGGCGATGATTCATACAAGTGGTTGCATTGTAGTTGTTGAAACTACGATTTCAGGTGGTATGCGTTCGGAGATTTTTGAAAGTCGTGAGGAAATGTTTGAAGCTTTTATTAATGATGGGCGCATTGGTGATGGAATGTGGGGTTCTGTTGCTCACGAAACAGCGTTGCGCAGAATTTCACAGTATTCGCGTAAGTTGGCTGCGGATATGAGGCGAACCCGGCTTCTTAATGAGTAAATGCCTATGCGATTCATGTGTTTAATCTGCGACGATTTCAGGATGAATTGTCTGACAATTCCTCATGGTGTGCGCATGGAATGTTTGAAGTGCGGGTTCGTGCTTTATCCGGTAAACAGTCTTCCTAAGCGTTTTTCGGTGAATCGTGACTTGTCCTATATCGCTTGGCTTAAAACAAGAACTTCAACCTTTGAAAAAGGTGGCTTACATTACTATGTCCGCTAAAATAAAAGGACACTGGTTCTGTGAACACTGTGACGATGTGGTTTTTATGTCTTATGAACGCGTCACGGTAAAGGATGTTCCCTGCCCTGTTTGCGCTTTTCCGGCTTGTAACTTTGTCCCAGAAAAACTTTCACGCAAAATGCTGCCTGCGGAATGGTTTGCGGCAATGCGTCGGAAAGTAGATGAGTCTGTGAATCCAGAATTGCCAACTCAACAATTATAATTTATGAATTCTGAAAATATTGTTTTGTTCCATTCTTTTTTCTGTGGGTATGTGGTTTCTTTGACTGTTGCTTTTTTCTTTTGTTTTGAATTCTTTCGGCTGATGGTTAGTTATTCGCTTGTAGTTCTATTTGGTTTTTTGGTTGCTGTATTACTTAACAAGGTTGGTGACTGGTTATTTGAAAAATTGTTTTAAATGGACTTTATAGATATAAGAGATCATATGAAACCTTGGATGAGGGGTGACGTTTATTTGGCTGAGGTTTATATCAAGTTTCGTTTCTATGCTGCTTTGCGACGTGTCAAAGTAGGGTCGCATCTTGCTTATTTCAAATGGCAAATGGGTTTTGTCGCTGCTTGGGCAAAGCCGATTTACACTTTTAATTTCCCTGATCGTAAAACGAATCAGGCCGTTATACCAAGGGCTTGTCAGGTGCGCTGCAATAAATCCCCTGCGGTCAAGTAAACGGAGCTGGTAATTGCTTGGTTAAAACCGGCTTAACTTTTAGGCATGTAACGTGAATCAGGATGTTTTGAAGAATCGTTGCGAGCGGTTTGAACTGTGGCGTCAAGCTTCTGGTTCGTTGAACTCGGGTCTTGTGAGTCCGGGGCTTGCTGCTTGGCTTTTGGATATTTCTGATACGCGTGTCCGGTTTTTGGTTTCTGTTGGTCGGATTGAATCGCGGGTGATTGCTGGTGCGCGTCTGCTAAAACTTTCAAGTGTTTACGGGTATCACGAAACCACCTGTAAAAAAACATGATGATTGCTGTTGAAATTGCTGTAGTGACGATGTCTTGAATTCTTTCTACCAAAACAGCATGGTCATATTGGGCTTTTAAGGCTGCGTATTCGGGCATTTTTGTTAAAACATTTGTTAATTCGTTAGGAAAATTTTCTAAAAAATCGTTATTCATGGTCGTTGCGGTTTTGCCAACTATTCCTCTTCTCTCTTTTCTGGTCAACTTTAAAACATCCGGGGCAATTCCGTTCCGGTGTAACCGAAAGGTAAATAAAGTGAAACCGAAAAACTCGTTCCTCAAGAAAGTGGCCGTTGGGGCTGGTGTTGTGGGTGCTTCTCTCGGCGCGTTTGCGCAGACTGATGCTACTGTGATTGCCACCAATGCGCAGACGGCTTTCGCCGTGATTGCGCCGATCACGATCACCATTGCGGGCTTCTACGTGATCTTGAAGATCGCCAAGAAGGTCGTTCATTGATTCAACTTTTCGCGGGGGCATATTCGGTAAAACGGTGTGCCTCCGCGAAAATCTGATCTTAAAATGACAACTTCGCAAATTTGGTTCACATGGGGCTTCCTCCTCGTTACGTTCGTTTTTCTTTGTTTGTCACCTGAATTTGTCGCTAACCGTTTGGGCGCTGCCGTTCTTGTATTCGCAATTTTTGCTTTGGTTTTTTCCGCTTGGCTTTGTTCAATTCGCAAAGCTCAGTTTTCACCGCATTGGATTACTAATTCGATTAACGGTCATGTCATCTCAGGCTTTTGGGTGACAAATCCGGCATACGTCACGTTTCGGCATGAATGGAAAGTGTCCACAAATGGCATGGAACTGTTGAATATCCCTGAAACCAATTACTGGTGGCATCAATGGCAAATCTTCCGTAAATGAAAAAACGTCTGACATATCTGTTGCTTGCGCTTCTTCTGCCTGTGTCCCTGCGAGCGGGTGACAATCTTTTCTTTTCTCACCTGACATTTACCATTGTCAATACTGGGACGAATTGGTTGCCTACTACTTGTGGTTATTTGCAATTACATTCGGAAAGTTATGATAATACAGGGGCGGATAGGGGTGGTTTAGGTTCTTTTGATATGTCATTTGATGGTTATCATGTTGCTCCCGGTGCTTCTGTTTCGGATGATTTAGCCGGGCGTCAGGCTATCGGGCTTGGTGTCGCTGGGTGTTACAATATTGTTACTGTTTCTTGGAATACTTCGTCTGGTTCTACCCTTCTTTCTTCAAAAACAACCCAGCCATATTCAAATAATCCCGGTGAAAGTTCTCAGCCAATGGATTTGGGCACATTTACGATTGATAGTTCTGCCTGCAACGCAATTGCCGGTGCGCCTCCGGTTTATACCAACATGACGATGACTATTAACAACAATATGACACAACCTGGTTGGGCGGTTTGGACTTGGAACGGAGCACAAGTTAAAGCGGAATGGCTTGGAGTTGGGGAATCTGATACGTGGACAAGTCCGTCCTTTGAAGTCTCTCCTGTTGCTGCTCCTGCGAATTTGACGGGCAATTTGACGCCTGCTGATCGGACGCCGTTGTCGAATGCTTTTACCACGAATTCTGATGGTGCTGTCCAGCCTGTTTGGCAGTTTGGAAATGGTTCCGGTGGTGGTTCAAGTTCTGGAACTGGTGGTTCCAACGGCGTTTCTTACACTGGTGGTTCGACTTCTGGTGGCACAAACTTTTTGAATGGTGCTGATGTTCCTGTTGGAACTAACGGCGGGATTGTCTGGCAAGCTTCAACTGGTGCTGCTTCTGAATCCACTTTGCAGACTGGCTTCAATGTCCTTTCTCGTGAAAACAAAGATTTGCTCAATGGTGAAAGCATTATTAACACAACCATTGGCAATGGTCTTTCCACGATCACGAATCAGCTTGGCCAGGTCTTGATCTACCAGCGCACAAATAACGATCAAATTGCGCAGTTGGTGGGGGTTTTGGAGCATGGCACAAACTTTTTTACCGGTGCGAGCTCGACTAATAGTTACAATCTATCCCTGACGAATTACGCTAGTGAAAGCACGTTGTCTGGCGGTTTTATGACGGTTACGAATGAGTTGAATCAGATTGAAGTTTGGACACGATCTAACAACGATGCGATGTGGCAGGAAATTGCGATTCTTACGAATCGTTTTCCGACAAATGGAATAGTGGTTAATTTTCCCACAAACATAAACTTTTCTATATCCAATTACGCAACCGAATCTACCTTGGCAGGAATTTCAAATTCACTTTTTGGCGCCTCGACAAATCTTGGTGATGGTGGTTTAGCTGGTATGCTGACAAGTAACCAGCCGGATTTCACTGACCCTTTTACAAATCTGAATGTTCAAGTTCAAATTGGTGGTGAAACAAATTATGGTGACGCTGAGGTTGCTTCGCGTGCGTCTGCTGAATATCAAGGTGTTGAGGGTTGGTGTGCCTCCTTTTTGTCAGAGTGTTCCCCTTTGGACATAGATGATAATTTTGGTGACCCTGACATGACTTTTGATTTTTCAAGTTATGTTGGTGGTTCCTCTTCTCCGATGGCTCATGCTTTGAGGAGTCATTCGTCTGTTTTTGGCTCTGGCACAATGATAATGGATTTAAATCCAATGCATAATGATGGCATTGCGCCTCTGTTTGGCTTTTCTAAGGTTCTGTGGACTTGGGGTCTTGCAATAGCTTACATGATGAAGTGTTTGGATGATGCTCGAAAGGCTTTGGAAATGTGTGAAAATGCGCGTGGTGTTGTTGTTACGTCGCCGGTGACTAAAAAGACTTATACCTGATTTTATGGGAATTCTAGCTTATATCGGTGCGGTGCTTGCTGCTGGTTGGGCAATGATTTTGGAGTTTTTGCCTATACTTGCAAAGATTGGGCCGTGGTTGGCGTCTTTGTTGCCGTTTATTCCAAAGTTTATTCGATGGGTTGTTTCTTGGTTTGCTGCTGATACTGCTGCTACATTGTTGAAGGGTGCTGCGGCAATGGGCGTTCGGTTGGCTGTTGTGACTGCTTGGGGGGTTATGTTGGCTGTGGTTACAACTGGTATTTCTGGTTTGGCAATTCGTGATATTTGTTTTACGAATCCCTTTTCAGGCTTTCCGCAAGCCATGATGTTCTTGGTTGCTGCTGCTTTTCCTATCAAGTTTGCTCTTGCGTTGATTACGTCTTACATCCTTTTTCGGATTACGGTTTATCATGCAACATTGTTTATGTCTCGTTCTGTTAAATACATGTTCGGTGGCTGATCTATGGAATACTATCTATCATTTGTGGCTGGCGTTTTTCTTGTTTACCTGATCTTCCAATCTTTTCGATGAAACTGTTATTATTCATGTTATTGGCATTGCGTGCCTCGGCTTTAACCGTGCTGCCTCCGCAAATATCGTCTGACAATTCAACCATTGCCGTTGGTTGGCAGGATGCTAATCCTTCATCACCCCTCAAGCTCTGGGGCGTGTCTGAATTGGCTGATACTAACTGGCAACTGGTGTCTGTTATTTCGTCTCCGGCTGCAAACTCTGGTGGTCAACCTTTTGTCATGCCATACGCCGATGTGGTAAGGACTAATTCGACATTTGACGGTTGGCAATGCACCTCTGCACCTTCTCATTCTAATTGGCTTGGTCTTTGGCGAGTTTGGTATAGTGCTAGTGGGCTTGTTTTTTATACCAATTGTTCTACGGGTGATTATTCACTTTTGCAACATTTGGCCGGGCATGGTTTTTATTCCATTGGTTCTTTTACTTCATCTGGTTCTAGTCCGGTCTTCACCGGGGCGTCTCACCCGGTTTTTGTCCCACATTACCAAACCTCGGTGACGACGCTGACGAATGGGCTTTATTCTCTGTTTACTTTTGAACAAATCGTCATTTTTCCAACTGGTTGGGGGGTGGATATGTCAGGCAATCAGGTTTGGAACGATGGCAGCACGAATGATGTGATAAGTCACCAATGTTATTTCAAGCTGTCGCAAGATGTTCCTAATGCTGCGGTTAAATTTGGCGGTTCTAAGCCTTTCATTCTTTTTGTTTGCGGGGTCTGGTCTGTATCCCTTCTTTTTCGTTTATGACTATAATTGCAACAACTATTTTTGATCAACTTGGCAACGCCTATGATTCTACTTCTGACGGTGGCTGTTTTTGGGCGGGCTTTGGCTTTGGCCTTACAATCTTTGGTTTTGGCATGATCTTGCGCATGGCTCGTCGGGTTGTTTCTACTGACAACAATTAAAATGAAAAAACCTTTTCCGTTGGTTCAAGTGACTGTTATTCGTCCCGGCCGTAAAACAAAATTCGCCAGTCTCGTTGAGGCATTGGATAAAATTAAATGGTGGGTCTGGCTTGGTGAAGCTGAACGGTTAGTTGAAAAAGATTTAGGCATATGATTAAAATAACAATATTAATTTATCTTTTGTTGATTACTTCGGTAGTTTCTTGGCGTTGGGATAAAGGGTCGCCTCAGATTGGTTTGATTGTGATTTTGGTGTTGGAAGCTTTTTGTCTTGGTTTTTGCCAAGGCTTTGTTGCTGTTCCTTAAACATGAATCATTGCATAGCTGGCAAACCCGGCGATGGCAAGGGGCTGATTTCAACTCGGCTTGCTATACACGATTTAGCACGTGGCCAACGTGTTTTTATTACTAACTTGTGCGTGGAGAAACGGCCGTGGGTTACTGGTTCCCATCAGCCTCGGCGTGGGATGTTGGATTACCTTCGGGAAAAGTATCGGGGTCGGACATTGGAAGCGGAAGAGCGGGTTTTTCGTCTGACAGATAAAGCCATGAAGAATTTCTTTCTTTATCGTGGTCTTTCCAAAAAACAAATCGAACACTTGGGGGAAAAACATCTTCAAGGCTATCGTGAAGTAACACTTGATGACGATGTTTTGCATGAATCTGAATGGGAATTCCACCATGATATAAAATTGTTTGTGGCTGATCACAAGCTGACGCAAACTAAGTCAGGCAAAGAATCCGTTGAATCATGGGATACCCGGCTTGCTTTTGCTTCTGGTGGTCATCTTTACAATTGCGATGAAGCTTGGTCAATGTGGCCGGCGCGTGGTTGGGGAAATACAGGTGAAGGAATTCTTTATTACTGTTCGATGGTTCGGCGTTTTGGCGATGACTGTTACTTTCAATCTCAACGGGTCAATGACGTTGATTCAATTCTAATGGACAGGTGTCAGGACTTCATGGTTTGCAAAAATCATGGCCGTTTGCGGTTCGGGATGTTTCGTCAATTGCCAGTCTTCGTGGTTTCGGTTTACGATCACAAGCCAACTCCATCTAGTGAACCTGCTTATCGGAAACCGTTTCAATTGGATGTTAAAGGCCTTGCTGAGTGCTACGACACGTCTGGCGGTGTTGGGGTGACTGGCCGTGTCATGGCTGACATTGGCCGTAAAACCTCTGGGTTGCCTCTCTGGCTCGTTCCTGTCGTTGGTTTGGTGGTTATCGTGGCTTTGATCTTTGCAGCTCGTTGGGGCATGCGGCAAATTCACAATTTAATTTCTGGAAAGAAAAAGCCAGCGATAGTTCAAAAGGCCGTGGACGTGGTCGCTGGCCATGAAGTGGTGGCTTCAAATGTGGTTCCTGAAACGGTTTATCAACCTTCTTTGGTTCGTCGCCAGACAAATTCTGAACCTGAAATCACCTGTACAGGTTACACGGTCTTGTTTGGTCATCTTGAGGCCTTTTTGTCTGACGGCACGGTTGCTGAAGAGCCGGACTTAACGCTTGTGACTAAAAAATATGTGGTAGTGGGCGGAATAAAATACAAGATATTGCCTCTTGTAAATCACCCTGAAGATTACGTGGCACAACCAGTGCCAAGCTACGGTTTGCCTGTGTCGTCCCCTGCCCGTCCAATCAACGATGCTCAGGTAACGTATATCGGTGGACAATCTCGTATGCATCAGCCTCCACCTCGGCTAGGTGGCTTCGGTGGTGGCCATTTCCCTCCTGCTCCTTCAGCTCGTCAAACGTCTTCTGATGCCGGCAATGTAAGTCTAGGCCAATAGGCTTGGATTTTCGCGGCAGCGATTCGTTAAAAGCGGAGCACAAACTACGTCATCAGACGGTGAATAGGGCACGGGGGCGCGTGATTCACGCCTAAAAGTGGTCTTGTCTGGTCTTCAATTAAACAAACGAGTTATACAAACCTGCGAAAACCTCAATGTTTACAAGTGCAATAAATATCGTAAAAATTCTTAAAATCATAATCCCCTGTCAATACGGACTTGTTCGTATCAAACATTGTGCATCTATAATAATCATCTTCTCTTTGTGGCTGGTTTTGTATTGTGCGCCATCTTCTATTTAAAATGCGCCTGAAGTGGTTTTCTGTTGGAATATTGAAGTCTTACGGCAGCTCGGCTTCAATGGCTCACATGAAAACCCCAAAGCCGTTGGCTACTTGAGTTTGTTGTAATGGCCGGCAAGCTTCCGCACAACCGCCCTGGGCAACAACCTCGTCACCGCGCCGGCCAGAATCTTGTTTTGCGCGCCGGGCAGCGATAGACATTTGCCGGCGCGAAAATCCTCATGCCCGATCCGCGCCACCTCGGCGGCGGACATTTTCCGCGCGCGCGTCTGGCGGACGCGATGGCTGCGCGCGACCTGTGAGAAATTAGATTCCGTCGGTCCCGGACAAAGATCCGTCACGCGCACGCCGGTGCCGCGCAGTTCCTCGTGCAGCGCCTCGCTGAACGACAGCACAAACGCCTTGCTCGCGTAATACACCGCCATGTTCGGGCCGGGCAAAAATCCCGCCACGGAACCGACGTTCAGTATCCCGCCGCGCTGCCGCTGAATCATTCCCGGCAAAAATAATCCCGTCAGCTCCACCAGCGCCGCGACGTTGACCTGGATGATTTCCAGCTGGCGGTGCAGGGGAAGCTCGGTGAAGCCGCCGTGCAAACCGAAACCCGCGTTATTCACCAGCACATCCACGACGGTTCCCCTGCCCTGCAATTCCGCAAAAATCTTTTGCGCCGCGTCCGCCTGCGATAAGTCCGCCGTCACAACGAGCGCTTCAATCTGATGCCGCGTGCGCAATTCCGCCGCGAGTTTTTCCAACGCGTCCGTGCTGCGCGCGACGAGAATCACATTGGATTTCTCCGCCGCGAAACATCTGGCGAGTTCCAGACCGATGCCCGACGAGGCACCGGTGATGAGGACAGTCTCTTTCATGATGGAGTTCAAGCTTTAGCTTGCTGGGTTGGATTTCAAGCTTGCGTGTGTCAGGCAGGCTAAAGCCTGAACTCCGACATTCACCGGTTGCCCCAGCCGAAGCGCTCCGTCAGCGGCCAATACACGAAGAAATATTTCCCGATGACATTCTCCGCCGGGAAGCTGCCCCACACGCGCGAATCGGAACTGTTACAGGTATTATCGCCCATCACTATGTAGTGGTTGCCTTCGTTGTTATAGACCGTGCGGCTGTCCGGGAAAAACGGGAAGCTCGCATACTGGCCGTTCGCCGAAGCCACGGTGGCGTTCAGGTGACCGGAGAACTGGCTTTCATGCGGCGGCTTGGCCGGATCGAAGCCATAGACATTTTCGAAATGCGGCGTGGAGGCATCCAGCCGCTGACCGTTGATCACCAGATGCCGGTCGTCGCCGATGCTCACTTTTTCATCCGGCAACACCACCAGCCGCTTGATGTAAAATTGATCCTGCGGCATCCGGTTCACGCCCGCCGCATCCGGGTTGTTGATGCCCTGCGTCTGGAAAACAATGATCTCCCCGCGCGTCGGCTTGCGGAAATTAAAACTCATGCGGTCCACGAACAAATGATCCCCCGCGCTCACCTTGATCTTCACCACGTCCTCGCCCTGATGGTAAACATGTCCCCGCTCCAACCCCGCGCGCGTCGCCAGCGGCTGCTCCCCGCAATCCGGCGGAAACCACAGCGTGTGCCATTCGCCGGCAAACTTGATCTTCTGCGAAATGTGAATCAAGAATCCCGGCCACGGCGGGTCAATCTCCTCCACCTCGCCCTCGCGCGGCGCGACGAAATGCACATACGAATTGCCGTGCAGCCATTCCTTCACCGCCGCCAGGCCCGACGGGAATTGCAGCGCATCCCGCAGGCGCGCCTGCTCCTGCACCTGCGCCCGGATATGATCCGCGTCCGTCCAATAGTTGATCTTGCTCTGGCTGAAATCCGGCACCGACGTCACGCCGAACAGCGTCGGCTGCATCGAGCCGGTGGGAATCTTGAACGGCTGCAGGAAGAAAGTCCGGATTGCCATCGCCACCGCCAGCGCCACC
The DNA here is from genome assembly GCA_003151855.1 of Limisphaerales bacterium. Classification (GTDB taxonomy): domain Bacteria; phylum Verrucomicrobiota; class Verrucomicrobiia; order Limisphaerales; family UBA11358; genus UBA11358. Next base: position 18,518 of record PLYV01000003.1, read on the forward strand.
AGCAGCACCTCGATGTTTTCGCGCCAGGCCGCGTGCGGATACGGCTTGAGCCACTTCTCGGCGGCGAACTGCAATTCCTCCGCCTTGATGCGCATCGCGCCGGTGTGGCCGCCCGCGATGGCCGCGTCCAAATCCGTCAGCTTCGTCGTCACCGCCGCGCGGGCGTCTGGCGACAGCACATCGCGCTGCGCGGCCAGCAGGCGGGTATAATGTTTCCGCACCGCGCCGACCTCGCGCACCGTCTTGGAGATGAACCAGCGTAAATTCATGGGACGAATTTCAAATTAGGAATTTCAAGCGTTGAATCACAGACCAGCCCCGCGCGAAAAGGTTCAGGCATGAATTTGCCCTGCGCCCGGCACCGGGGATTGGTCCGGGCGGCAAAATACGCGCAATCCGCTGGAAAGAAAGGAAATTAAGGCTAACTGCCGACGGGAACGACCTTCTGGGCGGGAGCCGGCGGGGCGACGTGCACCGGCGGCGCATGGGGATCGGCCGGGGTCGGCGTGTTCTTGGGATCGTAACCATACTGGCTCTGCAAATTTTCCGGCAGATCGGCAAAGTCCACCCGCGTGATGCCCATCCCGCCATCGCTGAGTTTGTAGCTGATGAGCAGGCTGGTGGGGTCAACCTTCTCGATGTGGAAATGGTGATAGACCGTGCCGCTGCGGGTGACCAGATCATCGGCCGCAGCCGGCGCGGAATTGGTCTGGGCGGTCGCCGGCGGGGTGAAGGCCGTAAATAATCCCAGCGCGAGGATTCCAAGAACGAGTTGGTTTCTCATGGCGCTAAGCTAACACGTGCCCGGCGGATTCGTCAGCAAAAAGATTGCGGGGAAAGCCGGCGTCCACCCTTCAGGCATCCGGCCACACGCTAAAGCGTGAACTCCAGCGCGCTTTCAGGCGTGGCGGTGGCCGTGGTGTTTGGCGTGGTGTTTCGCGTGATGCTTGGCATGATGATTCCCCTGCCCGGCTTGGGCGGTCGGGGTGAAGGCCAGGGCAACAACGGCAACGGTGAGCAGGAGCAGGAATTTTTTCATATGAGCGTAAAGACTGGTGGCGGGGCGAGGAGGTTACAGCGGGCGGGCGCTTACTTTAGTTTGATGTTGTTCGGCAGGAACAGCAGGCCGATGCCGCCGATGATGCACATGAGGCCGACCGGGCCGAGTTTCAGCCACGGCACCGCGCCGGGCGGCCGGCCCTGCGCGCCAAACGCCTTGGCGACGAAAAATATCCCGGCCACCAGCAACAGGCTGCCGAGCACGCGATACCATTTGTTCTTGGTCATGTTTGTGAAATAAGTTTTACGCCTTGAGCACTTCGATG
>PLYV01000079.1 GCA_003151855.1 Limisphaerales bacterium
CTCCCAGCTCGATCCGAAAGCCGCGGATTTTCACCTGCTGGTCGATACGTCCAAGATATTCCAAATCGCCGTTTGGAAGGTAGCGTCCAGAATCGCCGGAGCAATAAAGCAGGTTGTCCGAATTTGCTGAAAAAGGATCCGGAATAAATTTTTTGGCCGTGAGGTCCGGCCGATTGAGATAGCCGCGCCCGACACCCGCGCCACCGACGCAAATTTCGCCGGCCGTTCCGGCGGGAACCGGCTGGTGATTTTCATCGAGCAGGTGAATTTGCAGGTCGGGAATCGGCACACCGATGACGCTGCCACCGCCGGTGTCCGCCGCGCGGATGGGACGGTAGGTGACATGCACCGTGGTTTCGGTGATGCCATACATGTTCACGAGTTGCGGCTGCTCGTCGCCGTGGCGGTCGAACCAAGGTTTCAGGGTTTTGAAATCGAGCGCCTCGCCGCCAAAGATGACGCAGCGCAGCGAAAGCTTTTCGCCGGCGGACGCGAGTTCGTCGGCGCGCATTAACTGGCGGAACGCGGATGGCGTCTGGTTGAGGATGGTCACTTTTTCCGTGACGAGCAGGCGGCGGAACAGGTCCGGCCCGCGGCTGGTGTGGAACGGCACAACGACGAGCCGGCCACCGTAAAGCAGCGCGCCCCAGATTTCCCAGACGGAAAAATCAAACGCGCTGGAATGGAACAGCGTCCAAACATCGCCGGGATGGAAGTGAAACCAGTTTTCCGTCGCCGAAAAAAGCCGCACGATGTTGTGGTGCGTGATGAGCGAACCTTTCGGTTTACCGGTGGAGCCGGAAGTGTAAATGACGTAAGCGAGGTTTTCCGGCCGGGTGAAATTTTCAGGATTGGATTTTGGCTCGCGGGAAATCGCCGGCCAGTCGGCGTCGAGACAAACCTGGTTTGCGCCGGGAATCGGATGTTGCTCGGCGAGTTTTTTTTGGGTGACAACGACCGCCGCGCCGGCGTCCTGCATGATGAATTCCAGCCGCGCCTGCGGGTATTGCGGGTCCATCGGCACATACACGCCGCCGGCTTTGAGGATGCCGAGCAGGCCCATGACCAAATCCAGCGAGCGTTCGATAAAAAGGCCGACGAGCGTTTCTGGTTTTACGCCGAGCTGGCGCAGGTGATGAGCGAGCTGATTGGCGCGTTCGTTGAGTTCGCGATAGGTGAGATGTTGTTGCTCGAAAGTCAGCGCAATCGCGTCAGGAGTGCGGGCAGCCTGCGCCTCGAACCATTCATGGAGGCACTTTCCCGGCAGAAAAGCGTTGGCGGAAGCCAGTTGGCTGGCCAAAAGCGGGATGCCGCCATTTTTTAATGGTTCATGCATTTCTCGTTCAAATCCGGCGATGGGCAAATATCCATTGAACCGTTAAACACATCCACTGCCGTGAGTTAGTTGAAATCCATCCAAGAATATCCGACGGTTTGCGGAGATGCCACGATTATTTGCGGGCATATCCTGAAACTTTTCGGTCGTCTCCGTGAACTCGTGCGGAGAGGACGCTGGCAAACCAAGGTGAAACGGCTCGCAGATGCCAAATCGGCAGTGTCCCAAAAATGGGTATTGATGTCCCATTATGTGATAGAGAAAACTTCTGCTAACTGATGAAATGAGCACAGTTGAAAGTTTAAGATTCGACTAAAGAGCTAACTGAACAAACAAAAACCAAATGTCCGCAGGCGGTTGTGGCTTGGACGGCGAGCCAAAACAAGAATGCGGGCAACCAAAACAAAATGAAAACTCCCAAAATCGTAAAACAGTTGTGCGCCATCGTTGGTGCCGCCAGCCTGCTGGCCACCACGAGTGCGTTTGCCACCGTTTCCTACAACGGAACCTACACCGGCACCCTGACGGTCAGCCTCGCCTATGGCGATGCCATCAACGTCAATTCCTCCGGCCTCGGCACGTTCACCTCGTTCTGTCTGAACTCGAGCGTTTATGCCAATTCCGGCCAGACCTATAATTACGTGTCCTCCGACACCGTGACGCCGGCCAACAGCGGCGGCCCGGCCAATGTCACCCTCGGCACGGCCTGGCTTTACAGCGAGTTCGGCTCCGGAGATCTGGCCAGCTATGGCTTTGTCTATGGCAATGCAAATTCGGCGAACCAGCTCCAGCAGGCCATCTGGTATTTTCAGGGCAGCTCCGGCGGCGTGAACAACGCCTTCGTGGTTGACGCCCAAACGGCCGTTGGCGCGGGCAACTCCACCAACGCCTCCGGCGGCGCTTACGGCGTGTTTGCCCTGACCCTGACCGACGCCAATCGTGGCTATGCCCAGCCGATTTTGGGCATGGTGCCCGAACCGAGCACCGTGGTGGCCGGCGTGCTGCTGCTCCTGCCGTTTGGCGTGAGCACGGTTCGCATCCTCCGCAAAGACAAGGTCTCGTAACCGGTTTCTGTTTGTTCCATTTAGGGCAAGCCGGCCAGCAATGGCCGGCTTGTTTTTTTGGCGGCGCGTTCGGCGGGCGCTTAAAGCTGACGGGGGAAAAAGCGTGGCACAACAGACGTGAAGCCCGGCATAATCAGAACGCTCACCTCGCCTCTTCACGCAAAACCCAGTCCGCGCCAGACAACAAAACAGGCCGGTCAATTTATTTTGACCGGCCTGCGCTTTTGCAGAATTGAAACAGGCGGCGTGAATCAGTTGATCAGGGCCTGTTGAAACAGCGCCTGTTCTTCCGGCAGCAGTTTTATCCGCAGCGCCAGCCGCAGATAAACCTTGGCCTTTTCCGCATTGCCCGCCGCCTTGAGCACGAGGCCGTAATAGCCGGCGACCGCCGGGTTGTCCAGATCCTTCGCGGCCAGCGCCTGCATGACTTTGAGCGCGTCGGCATATTGTTTTTGCAGATAAAGCGAGTAGGCATACGTCGCGGCAAACGCCGGGCTTTGCGGCCATTTGCTGTAAACCTCCTTCGCCAGCTCATGCGGGTTCAACTCCTGCGCCCCCAGCAGCAGCGCCGCGAAGGCCAGGTTGTTTTTCATCTCCAGATCCGCCGGATTCCGCCGGGACAGCAGGCCGAACAACTGTAGCAGCGGCCGTGTGCGGCCGCCGTTGATGAGCGACTGCATCAGCACCGGCGGTGCCCAGCGTTCCTCGGGGTAACGGTTGACCACCAGCCAGAGCAGCGCCTCCGTCTCGCTGTGCCACTGCCACGCCGCCGCCATGCGGGACAGCGAAATCAGTGCGCCCTTCTGGTCGTTGGCGATGTTCAGCGCCACCACCCACTCGCCGGCGGATGCCTCCTGCAAATCCTGGCCACGCAGCGCGCGCGCCAAGAACGCGTGGCGCACAAATTCCAGATCATTCCAATTTTGACCCTGGATGCCGGCCTGCAATTTTTTCCAGTCGCCCATGCGCAACTGGCATTCGGCCATCAGCGGCGCCGCCGGCTGATTGGTCCGGGTGGGGTTCGGCAAAGTTTGCAGCCAGGCCAGCGCCTGTTCCGGCGAAAGGTTTTTCATCAGCCAGACCGCCATGCCCGACAGTTGGGCCGGACTTTCCGCTGCGTCGCGTTCGCACGCGGCCAGCGTGGAATTCAGCTCCGGGTTCTTGTCCTTGAGCAGCACGTCCAGCCGCAACAGCCGGTCGGGGAAAAATGCGTTCGTCGGCGCGACCAAATCTTTCGTGAGCGCCTCGGCGGTGCCGAAATCATCAAAGCGGATGGCGTCCGCAATCAGTTCGCGCTTCGCTTGGTGGCGGACGGTGCGGTTCGTCGCCGTCAGGCTGATGCGCTTCAGGTTGTCCCGCGCCGCCGCCGCCTCGACCGCGTTGGCGCCGCGCACTTGCAGCGCCGCCAGATTCAATTGCGGGACGAGGTTGTTTGGATCCAGCTTGATGGCCTCGGTAAAATACGCCTTGGCCGCCGGGGTTTGCCCAACACCTGCCGCCAGCAAGCCGGCGGCGGTCTGGAAAACGGCGGTCTTTTGATCTGCCGCTGACACACCGGCCAGCGCGTTGGACGCGACGGCGGAATCGCCGAAGTTCATGGCCGTCTGCATCAACGCCAGCCGTTCGCCGAGCGACTTGGGGTTCAAGTCCACCAACCGCTGCCGCCAGACCAGTGCCGCGTCGGAATGGGTGGCGTCAGCGAGGTCGGCCATCAGGTGGCAGGCTTCGGAACTTTGCGGGTTCAAGGCCAGCGCTTGGCGCAGGCAGAGGATTTCGTTGCGGGCGTCGCCCTTGGCCGCAAAGCCGCGGGCCATCGTGAGCCAGTGGTCCTGCTTCCAGACCTTGTAGCCGCGATAGCCGGTGTAGCCCATCAGCAGGAGGACGATGAAAACGGAAATGACAATGGTGATTTTGCGCATTTGGATTGGCAGGTTTTTCAGTTAGTTCACCGGCAATTTTATTTCATGTTCCGCCGGTTCCCATTCGCTCAACTTCACGCCGAACCGCGTGGTGATTTCCTGGATGGCCGCCCGGCTCTCTGGCAACAGTTCGGACACGATAATGACCCGGTTCACATGGCGGCGTTCAATCAACTGCGGCAGCTCCTTCAGCCCGCCCAGGACGAGGAAACCATAAACCCATTGGAAATACAGCGATTTTTCATCATCAATAAAGCCGAGCAGATGGCGGCCGTCCGGCTTCCGGGAAATTTTCAGCGCGCGGTCCTTCAAAAAAAGCTGCGCCCGCGTGCCGGCGCCATAAAGCAGCACGCGCTCCAGCTGGCCGGACGCCTCATCCTGCCGCCGCAGCCACAAAACCGCCTCCTCGATGCACCGGTAAACCAGCCGTGAGGCGATGATGACCGGATGGCTGGTGCCCGCGACGAGCACCGCGCGCACGATCCATTTTGATCCGTTCGCCGGGTCAATCACCAGCGCCAGTCCCAGACTCAAGAGAATTCCCGCCTGCAGCCAGCACAGCACCATCAGCACGTCGCGCAGCCGCGCCCGCTGCCATTGCGTGATGTAGGTGCGCGAAAGCGCCAGCAGCGAAAAGGTCGGCGTCGCCCACACCGGCAGATCCACGAACCAAGTGTGCCAGAAATCCACGCGCCCACCCTCCTCGATAAACCACATGATCGCCGCCAGCGAACCGGACAGGCAAACCATATCCCACACCGGATACGCCAGCGCCTTGAACGTCGTGTGCGTCGGCCGGTGCAAACCCATCAGCAGCGCGCGGCCGGTTTCGCGCAGTTCGATCACGGCGAGCTGCCGCATCAGCACATACACGCCGGCCAGCAGCGCGATGAGAAAAATCCCCGCCGCGTGCGACTGGAAAAACATGATGGACAAGCCGACCGTCACCAGCCCGCCGTTCAAAATGTAGAGAAACGTCGCCACGCGCTGCGTGCTCAAGCCGGATTTTGCCAGCCGGTGATGCAGGTGTTCCACATCCGGCTGCATGATGCCGCGTTTGCCGCCAGTGCCGTTCACCCACGAACGCACCGAGCGCCGCCAGATCGCCAGCAGCGCGTCGTAAATCGGCACACCCAGCACCATGATCGGAATCGTCATGGAAATCAGGAACGTGTTTTTCGTGAAGGTTTGCAACGAAACCACGCCGAGCGTGAAACCGAGAAACATACTGCCGGTGTCGCCGAGAAAAATGCTCGCCGGATGAAAATTGTAGCGCAGGAAACCGAGGCACGCGCCGACGAAACCGGCGAGCAGCAGCACTTCGCCGGACACGTTCTGCATCAGCAAAATGCCCGTCAAACCCACGGCGGAAATGCTTGCCAGCCCCGCTGCCAGGCCGTCAAGGCCGTCAATCAGGTTGAACGCATTAATGATCGCCACCAGCCAGATGACCACCAGCGCGCAATCCACCGGCGCGGGCAGATCATGGCCGAGAAACTGGCCAAAGTGGGTTCCCGAAAACCACATCACCAGCGCCGCCGCGATTTGTCCGCTGAGTTTGACGGTCGGCCGCATGCCGCGCACATCGTCCACCACGCCCACCACCAGCAGCACCAGCGAGGCCAGCGCATATTTCTGCCACCAGCCGAAATCCAGCGCGCCGCCCGACTGCGCCCACGGAAACAATACCGCCATCAGGCAAGCCGCGTGGACGCCGATGACCACCGCCACGCCGCCGCCGCGCGCGGTGATGCGCTTGTGCGGCCGCCGTTCGTCCGGCTTGTCCACCACGCCATATTTGTGCGCAAAGTTCCGCACCACCGGCGTGAGCAGGTAGGTCACAAGCAGACCGGTCAAAAAGACCAGAATATATTTGTCAAATTCGCCAAACATTCGGTAATCGCGGTTGTAAAATCAAAAGTGGTTCGCTCATTTTTTTTGGCTGGTGGATTCAATCACCGCCACCAGTTGCGGCAGCAAAGTCTCTTTGGAAAAACGCCCGTCCAAAGGCACGGCATCCTTGCGCGCAGCTTGGGACACGGCCCGTTTCAATTCAAGGATTGATTTGACCGCTGCCGGTGCATCGCCGTGCGGCGTGGCCGCGCCGGGCAGCTGGCCGTTGAGTTCGCCGAGGATTTCCGAGACGTGGCTCGGCTGCGGGCCCATGTAAAGGATCGGCGCGTTCACGCGAAGCAAATTGTAAGCCTTGCACGGATGCACGAGGCCGACGAACGGGTCGCCCATCACCACGAGGTGCAAATCCGCCGCCGACAGCACGCCGGCGAGCTGCTCCAGCGGCTGATACGGCAGGCAAAGGACGTTCGGCAATTGGTTTTTCGCCGCGAAATCTTTCACGCGCCGCTGCTCCGAGCCGCCGCCAACGAAACAGAAGAAAATTTCCGGGTCGCTGGCGGCCAAAGTTTTTGCGGCGGCAAGAATCGTGTCCAGCGGATGACACGGGCTGTGGTTGCCGGCATACATGATGACAAATCGGTTTTCCAACCCGTGCGTCTGCCGAAATTGCGCACGGCCAGCGGCGTCAAATTTCACTTCCGAATCGTGTGACCACGGCGGGATCACCGCGATTTTTTCGGCGGGGATGTTTTTCGCCAGAATCCGCTGCTGCATGAATTTGTCCAGCACCACCACGGACGCTGCGCGCCGCAGGCTGAAGCGCGACAGCCGTTCCAGCCATTTCGCCACGAACGAATCCGGCGACAGCCAGCCGGCGGCGATGGCTTCGTCGGGATTCAAGTCCATGATCCAATAGCAGAATTTCGCGCCACGCAGTTTCGCGAACGCGGCGGCGATGACCGACACCAGCGGCGGTGAGGTCAGCGCCACAATGACATCCGGTTTCGGCAGCAGCACCAACCGGAAACAGCATGAAATCAGGAACGTGAGAAAATCCGCCGCGCGGCGCCATTTCGCGCGCTTGCCGAAACCGGTGTTGAACACGCGGTAGATCTTGATGCCGCGCCACACCTCATGTTTCGGAAAGGTCCTGGCGGAATCATCGTAAGCCCGGCGGCTGGTGACAACCGTCACGTCGTGGCCGCGCTCCACCAGCGCGACGGCAAGGTCGGTCAGATGCTGCCCGCTGGAGACGACATCGGGATGAAAGGCCTGGTTGACGAGGGTGATCCGCATTTAGTTTTCCACCTTGATGAGCTGGTTCAACCGCTGTTCGAGCGCGGCTTTCGCCTGATCGGCGTTGTCGTAGCCAGCGAGGATGATTTCCAAAACTTTTTGTCCGTGGTTGCCGCGTCCGGCCCAGACGCCGCGGATGAGATTGAAACGCGCGGATTCCTCGGCGGTGTAGGCGTCGGCGGGCAGGCCGGCTTCCCAGTGGCATTGGTAAACTTGCAGCCGGCCGCTGGACGTCTCAAAAACGTAATGCCGCATCGGCAAAACCACTTTGCCGACGGTCATCAATGTCAGTTCGGTGTCGCCGATTTGTTTCAGTCCGGCGGCAGTGATGCAGATGTCCGGCGTATGGCGCTTGGCGAGATAACCGGCGACGCGGCCCGGATGCCACGCGAAATAAAACGCCTGCCAGTCCGTGCCGTCGGCCTCGCGCCAGCGGCCTTTCTGGCCTTCGTCAAACTGCAGCAGCGTGTGGTCATCGGCGGTGATGGCCACGTCTTGGTAAGTCGGATTGTCGTGCGGAAAACTCACCGTCCAACTTGCGGCGGGCTGCAAATGAGATTCGCGGACGTGATACCAAAGCTGCACGCCACATTCCACGGCAACCAGCCAGACAATCAAAATCAGCCCGAACCGATTGGCGCGCCGGAAAATATTTTCGCCGGCGGTGGCGGTGCGGGAATTTTTTCCCACCACCGGATTTTCGGCGGCGGATTTTTTCCGCAGATTCAGCAACCACGCCGCGCCCCACAGCAACGCGGTGCAGACCAGCAAAATGGTCAAGCCGGCCTCGTCGTGATATTCAGCGATGGCGCTGACGCCTTTTTTCGCCGCAATCCAGGTGAGCAGCGACGCGCGGAAAATATTCAGCAGCATCGCCAGCGCAAAGCCAAACGGGATCAGGAAGACGCGCCGCCGCCAGTTGAACAGATAAAATTCGCCAAGAAACAGCGAGATCATCAGGCTGGACTGGAACGAGCGGATGCCGCTGCACGCGTCGTTGATGCCGACGAGTCCGGTGCTAACCTCGATGACGTTGCCGTGCTGGATGGCCGGCACGTCGAGGAAGCCGAGGACGTTGACGACCATGCCGGCGTTCATGCGGCTCAAGCCCTGGATGATCGGCGCTTCGAACAGCGTGGGCCACGGAATCGCGACCAAAAAAAACGCAATGGGAAAGGCCAGTTGCCGCAGCCAGAATTTTCCACCGGCGAGATAAATTGCATAGAGCGTCAGGCCAATAGTCTCAAAGCCCAGCAGCCATTGGATCGGCCGCCATTCCGGCGTGGCTTCCTCCACGAGCCGCGTTGGCAGATAAAAAAATGCGAGCGCGCCGCAGAGCAGCGCCGGCAAAAGAAATTTCCCGGCGGCGGAATCATCGCGCGAAATCTGCCTTGCGTGGTGCCAGCGGCGCAATAGCAAACCGGCGACCAGCACCGGCACGACGAGACCATAGCTGTATTGCGGATTGGACGACCATTCCAACCGGAGATTATCCACCAAGCGGAACCACAGGTAGCCAAGCGGCAACACGAGCAACACCCATTTGCGGACAAAGATTTTTGGGAGCACAGCCATGAAGATTTTCAGGAAATGACGCGGGGCTTCACGAACGCGGCGGGGTTGCCGCGATAAATTCCATTCGTCTCCAGATTTTTTGCCGCCACAGAACCGGCGGTCAAAACCGCGTGCGCACCGACGGTGACGCCCGGCCCGACCCAGCAGCCTGCGCCGAGCCACGCGCCATTTTCGAGCAGGATCGGCTTGGTGATGAGGTCAAACCGGATACGCGTGTAATCGTGGCTGCCGGTGCAGAGAAACGCCCGCTGCGAAATGCAGACGTGGCTGCCGAGGGTGATGCGTTCGAGGTTCAGCAGCCAGCATTCTTCGCCGAGCCAGACATGGTCGCCGACGGTGAGCTTCCACGGAAACGTGATTTTCACCTGCGGCTTGATGGTGACGTTTTTCCCAATCTTCGCGCCGAACGCGCGAAGGACTGAACATTTCAGCGCGGAAAAACTGAACGGGCACAGCCGGAACAAAACCAGACTGACGACGAGCCAAAGCACCTCTTTCAGCCGGCCCGCGCCGCGGTCGAACCGGCCGGGCGAATAGCTCGACAAATCCACCGTCGGCTGGCCGCCGCCGGGCTGGGATGACGTTTCGCTCATGGTCAAAGGGTAAAGGTTTTCCGCACGCTGCTTCAAGCGTCCAAGACGCAATTCGGCCTGGCACCGCCACCCAAAATCCATTCGTGAACGGCGCGCATCTGTCTGCCGACTTGCGGCCAGGTGAAACGCGACTCCACCAGTTCGCGCGCACGGTTGCCCATCGCGGCGCGTTCTGAATCGTTCATCGCAAAAAGATTTTGCAGGCCGGCGGCGATGCTGGTTTCATTCGGCTCGATTTTCAGCGCCGCGCCGGCTTGAAAACCTTCCGGCAAATTGCATTCCGGCGTCATCAAAACCGGCTTGGCGTTTGCCCACGCTTCGAGCACCACCATCGGCAAACCTTCGCTGAACGACGGCAGCACGAACGCGTCGCAATGGTGGTAGCACGCGGCTTTGTTGGCGTTGAACTGCGGGCCGAGGAACAGCACGGAGGGTGGAGAATGGAGAATGGAAGATGGCTCGCGGATGTCGGCGAAAGGAATTCCCTGGTCGTTACAAAGCTGTTTCAACTCCGCTTCGTGTCCGCCTTGCTCCCAGCCGGCGATGGCGAGAACCCAATCGGAAGTGCGGAGCTCTGCCCACGCTTTGATCAGGTTCACCAAACCTTTTTTGGGATGAATGCGGCTCAGGAAGAGCAAAACTTTTTGCTCCGGCGCAACCAGGTTTTTCCACGGCGGCGCAGCAGGCGGCGCGCCGGACGGCAAATCAATTCCGTTCGGGATGACAACGATGTCGTTTTTCAGTCCGAGCTGCCGGATGGAATTTACTTCCGATTTGCACAGCGCTCGAAAGCACCGCGCGCCGCGCAGATGCGCCGCCTCGAACAGATGCCACGCGAATTGTTTTTTCCAGCGGGAATTTTTCAGCGCCCACGGGTCGAGCATCCCGTGCGGCGAAATGACGTAAGGCCGTTTGGTTTTTCGTCCGTAATTTTTGGCGGCGACGCTCGAATAAAGCCACAGGCCATGCGTGTGGCAGATGTCCGGCGCGAACACCTCCAGCTCCGCAAGAAATCCGGGCGCGCGACCGATGCCGCTTGGCCAGCCAGGCGGAAATGCCGCCACCGGCACCGGTGCCCACGCCGGCAGATCCGCATCGGTGTTTTCGTCGCGCAGGCCGAAGGCTTTTACCATCGCGCCGAGTTGCTGCTCCGACTGTGCCTGCCGCAGCACCGCGTCAAACAGCCCGCCGGCCTTGCGCGAAACCGACGCCGTCAGATGGGCGGACTTGATCATTTCAAATGGAAAATCCGGCCGCCTCACCGGCGCAGTAGCAAACGCAACAAGGTCCGGTCGGGCCAGCCGAGGCGCGGGCGCGGGTTTTTCAGGGCGACGGCCACGGCGTCGCGCAGGCCGGTGGCGAAGCGCTCCGGCCCCCAGGCGGAAACGATGTGGCGGCTCGCCTCGCCGAAGTCGGCCAACGGAAAATTTTTCGCGGAAAATTTCAACAGCAGTTGCGTGAGTTCATCTGTGTTGTTTGGGGCAAATTGAAATCCGTTCACGCCGGGCGAAACCAGATCCGCTGCACAACCGCAGCGGTCAGACACCAGCACCGGCAGGCCGGAAGCCATCGCCTCGTTGATGACGAGGCCCCATTGTTCCGTCGTGCTGGCGTGGACGAACGCGCTGGCGAGACCGAAATAAACCGGCAGTTCGTGGTATTGCTTGAAGCCGGGCATCTGGACGCAGTCGTCCAGTTTCAAATCGGCGACCAATTGCTTCAGCTCCGGCTTGAGTGGGCCGTCGCCGAGCAAAACGAATGACCAGCGATTGTTTTTGTTTTGCGCCAGTTCGCGGTAACGCGCGTAGGCTTGCAGCAGGCGGAGCAGGTTTTTCTTCCTGACAAACCGCGCGCTCGCTAGAAAATATTTTTCCGGAAGACCAAATTTTTGCCGCAGGTTTGGCGCGTCGGCGCGGACGGCGTCGGCCTGCTGCCGGAAATAATCGTTGTCCACGACATCATAGCCGAGAAAGATGCGTTCCGGCGCCAGACCGAGCTGGACAAGATATTTTTCATGCGGCGTGCCGCCGGCCAGCCCGGCGGAATTCATTTTCACCAGCCGTGACTTCACCCATTCCTTCCAGAACACGCGGCGCTCGTCCCACGCGGTGCTTTCGGACATGACCACCGCCGGCGTGTGGGTTGCGGCGCACCACTCCAGTCCGCTCAAGGCGTCCATGAACGACCAGCCGGGCACCGCCACGACCTGTGGTTTGAATTCGTCCAGGGCGCGCCCCATTTTCCGGCGCAGTTCCTGCCGCCACTCGTGCGTGCCGGCTTCGCGCTCGGTGAGCGTGACACGGGTGAAGGCCGCCGCGCCCTCGACCTTGTCCCAGGCATAGGTGTTTTCCTGGGCGCAGGCCTCGATGCCGCAGACGGTCATCAACCGGCCGGCGGCGTTGAGCCGCGCGTGGTGATACGGGCCGAAACGCTGGAACAACACGGCGACGCGCGTATCTTTCGGCAGGGAAGAATTGTTGGGGAAATTTTGCACGGTGGGTTATTTCGGTTCAATTCGGCGGGCGCTGAAAATTATCGCGCCGGACAAAGCCGCCGGTCGCGCGCCGGACAAAAGGCATTTTCCCGGCGACGGGCGGACGGACATTCTTTTGTGTTGGCACGGACACCGTGGCGCTGGCTTCCGGCGGCGTCTTGATGAGTTGAAAATGTTCCAGAAACCAGATGGCCAGCGCGCCAAACACAAATGGATACAAGGTGATGAGCGTGATGTCGCGACCCAGGTTGAAGGTGAGAATGAGTCCGAGGCTGTAAAGCGGCAGCCGGCCGAGCTGATGCACCGTCAAGTCCAGCCGCGCGAGCCAGACGATCCACAGGCTCATCAAAATCGCCGCCGCCGCGGGGCCGAGCACGCGCCCGAAATTCACGACGCCCTGGCCGATGAAGCCGGTGGAGATGGTGGTGTTGACGCCGCCAGCAGTGTCGTTGGCGTCGCCGTGGCCGCGCGCGATGGCGTAGTCGAGGCCGATGAGCGGCTTGCCGTGCCAGAGGCCGCGCGGAATGGGGTTCACCAGCTCGGCAAAGTAGCGCTGGCCCCAGTTGACCGAGTAGCGGCCGTTGTCAATGAACGTGCTGACCCAGCACAATTCCTCGAACATATTCAAGCCCTCGTTGTGGACTTTTTCCTGCCCGGCCAGATTCAGGCCCTTGTTTTTGAACGCGGCGGTGATGCTCATTGAGGAACGGTTGGCGATGATGAACTTCATCCAGGTGTTCACCACGACGAAGCACGCGAGCAGCACGAAAATTTTTTTCCACATCCCGCCGCGCAGCCGCAGAAACACCCAGCTCAACACGGCGGGCACCGCCATCGCCAGCATCGTGTTGCGCGTGCGGTCGAAGACGAACGCCGGCCACGACAGCAGCACGAACAGCAGCGCGAGCCGCCGGACGCGCGGCTTGGTCGCCAGTGCCGCCACCACGCCGAACATCGAGGTCGTCAGCAGTTGCAGATAGACGGCGATGATGGAAAACGCGTCGAAGCCCGAACCGATGCGGCCATGCGACCACGGGTTGGCCTTGTAGCCCAAAAAGGGAAACAGGTAGTAGGGGATTTCGGCCTTCAATAAAATCAGCGCGATTACAAACAGAATGAGCCATACCGCCGCGCAGCCGGTGAACAGGAGGTTCAACTGCTTTTGGATTTCCGGAAAGCCGACGCCGTGCTGGAACAACTGCATCACGCCGCTTTTCCGCTGCGTCATCGCGCCGTTGAGCTTTTCGTGCAGCGGCCGCACCGTCGCCAGAATCACGATGATGAACCACGCCACCTGCCACCACGCGCCGGACAGCGTCTCCGGCGTGAACGTCTTGACGTGGTTGTTGGCATAGTCGTTGTAAAACGCGTCGCCGACATACCACGCGGCGGTCGTGCCCAGCACGGCCAGCAGCGGGATACTGGTGGCATCATGGATGCGGCGGAAGGCCACGATACCGCCGCCAACCAGCAGCGCGATCACCACCCAGAACGAAACGGGAAATATGAACAACAGGTGCAGCACAGGCTCCAGAACTGAAAGATTATCGGGGTTGAACGGTCAAAGACAACTGGCGAATGTCGTTCATTTGATTAGTGGGGCGAGCGTCCCCGCGAGCCGTCTTGGTTGGTGACATCCGGCTCGCGCAGACGCTCGCCCCCAGCTTTTGGGGAAACAGAAACCGGTCGCGGGAAAATCTATCTTTGCAAGCTGGCTTCCAGCCGCGCCAGGTTTGCCGCCAGCCGGTTCAGCGAGAACTGACGGGACTTTTCCCGCGCCGCTGCCGATTGTGCCGCCAGCAATTCCGGCTGTGCGAGGTAACGCCGGAAAGTTTGCGCGAGCGCGCCCGCATCGCATGGCGGGACGAGGAAACCGTCCGCGCCGTCGGTGACGACCGCGCCGCAGTTTGGCGTGGCGACGACCGGCAGGCCGTGCGCCATCGCCTCCAGTTGCGTGAGGGCAAAGCCGTCGGAGAGCGTCGGCAGCACAAATATATCAGACTGCCGATACCAGTTCGCCGCCTGGTCGCGGCTGGTGCGTCCGTGAAACGTCACGTTGCCGGGCGCGGTTTTCATCGCGGTTTCGGAAATGCCGAGCGGGCCGACGACGTCGAAATGGATGTTTTCCTTTTCCAGTTGCCGCGCGGCGGCGAGCAGATACTGGATGCCCTTGCGCAAAATCACCTGGCCCAGAAACAGCACGCGCAGCGGAGCGGCAGATTTACGATTTACGATTTTGGAATTACGATTGGCTTCGCCGGTTTCAAAGCACAGCGGGATGACGGCCAGTTTTTCGGCGGGCACGCCTTGCTGGAGCAACGCCTGCCGGGAAAATTCCGAGTTCACGACGATGCGGTCGGCGAGCGCCCATTCTTGTTCGCGCCGCGCAAAATATTCTTCCGGAACTTCGAGCGGACGCACCGACCAGCCGGGCCAGTTTTTTTCCTCCGCGCGCACTAGCTCCACTTCCACGCGGTTCGGGTCCATCTGGTTCAGGACACATTTGATTTTTTGTTCGCGGCACCACGCGAGCGATTCCAATGCGCCGGTGTCGTAGGCGAAGAAAATGGAATTGCCGTTCAAATCTGTCCGGCATTTCAAGTGTTCGCGCACGCCGGTGGAAAATCGTTTTCCGACCTCGATGAAACCGCGATATGGCTCGCCGGCGAATTTCCGGCGCAGGAGAAATTCCCAGCCGAGTGAACGCAGGTTCCATGAATGGACAAGTCCCGGTTGTCCCGTCAAATCAGGATGAAACCGCGCGGCGAGCNNACCGGCGCGTCAGCGGGCCGGCCCAAAAATCGGTGCAGAGCGCGGTGAGTTTTCCGCTTTGGCGCAGGGCGCGGGGAACCGCGAAATGTTCGCGCGCCCCGATTTGACTGCAAATCCAGACAGGTTTTTTTGGGGATTGAAAAGACACGGTTGAACTTTGCGCGGCGTCAAGGTTTGGCGGCGGCTTTTGCCGGCCACTTAAAAAGATATGGGAAATTCCAAGCCCGACATAAAACACCGACCAGCAAAGAACCGGCGATTCCCAGCAAAAGGCCGCCGAGCACTAGAATCACCGGGGAATCAATCCGCGAATGGAGCAGCAAAACCCGCGAGATGGTGCTCCAAAGCGGATGTCCCAGATAAATTTCCAGTGAGAACATACCCAGAAACGCCCAGAACCGGCCGGCCAAAGTTTGCGCCAGACCTTTGGCCAGAAAAACAACCCCGGCGATGCCAAGTCCGGCGAGCAACAGGTTTAACAACCAAGTCACGCCAAATCTCGCCGAATAAAAAATGGTCATCGCCAGCAACAAGCCTACGCCGGACAATAGCGGTGCCAGTCGGCCGTTCCGTGAAAAAAACGAAAGTATTTTTCCCCGCGCGACGGCGGCGGTTGCATAAAAGATGAAAAAACTCATGGAGGTGTTAAGAATCGGCCAGAAGCCAAAGGCATTCAGGCTGGCCAGCCACGAGAGCGTTACGGCCAGAAGGAACATGACGAGCGGTGAAATTCGCAGGCGCGACAGCGAGTAAAAAGTCACGGAGATGATGAACAGGCTGTATAAAAACCAGAGGCCGTATCCGTATGGCTCGACCAGAAAAAACAAGGCGCGCGAAAAATCCGGCGGATTGTTGACGAACCGCGCCATCGCAAACTGTGCGCCCACAATGATGGCGGTCCAAACCACATAAGGATAAAAAATCGTGCGCAGCCGGCCCGACAAAAAATCCCGGCTGGCAAGTTGTGACAACTTGGGCGCAAAAATTCCGGACAAGACAAAGAAGGCCGGCATATGAAACAGATAGACCCAGTCACGCAGTTTCATCCAGATTGAGTTTTGAGCCAGCGTCCCCGACGCTTCAAGTCCGCCGGAAATATGGCCATAGACCACCAGCACAATGCAAAGGCCTTTGCAGACATCTATCCAGACGGTTCTTTCAACGGGCTTGGAATCAGCTTGCATGGAAAATGGCAAACAAGGAATGGCTGACAGCGACAACAAAAAACGGCGCGCTTGAATCCGGGTTGACTTGCTCCCCACTTTCCACACCGAGATTCCGGTCATTTGAATTAGCCGGCTGGCCGCCGGCCATTCCGCTGCAACAAGAGCAGGATGGCGAAATGCTCGCGCGCCCCGATCTGGGCGCAAAACCAGACTGGTTTGGAGGAAGACAATTTTTAACGGCGGAAAGCCGGGGAATTTGAATGCCGCTGTCCGACGCTCAATTATGAATACGCAATTGGGTCGGCGGCGACGGTGGCGCGCTGGGCGAGAATGAATTGGTCGTCCACGCCGTGCCGTGCCAGTAAATCTTTAGCTTGTTCCCATAGGATACATATTGAACATATTCGGGCGAGCCAATCAGCACCGGCACGTTCTCGCCCAGCGCATTTTTTGTGTTGTCAAACTCAATGAACGCCCCTGTTGGATTCAGATTTGTGACTGCCGGACGCAAATAGTAAGTGCTGTGCTGGCGCAAAAACTGCATTTTTGGCCCCCAATAACCACTTTTCCCGCCGCCGTAGCTGAAATTATTCGTGCCGCTGCTTTCGTCATTGTAGCCATACGCACTCCATACATTGTTCGTTTGAACAAGAACATAAGGAGTTGTGGTGTTGTCGGCACTAAAGCCTGCCGAGTTCAGCGTGTTGCTGTAAAACTGGACATTAGTGCAGGTGTCACCGGTGTTAAGCGCATATTGAAATCCGGAAATGCTGTTGTTGTAGATGCTGACGTTGGCCGCATCATTGGGCGAACCAGCACCTAGCGCCATGAAGGTATTGCCCCATGCTAACGAAGTCACATTATTTCCAGCCACCACAATGTTGCTGTTGTTGCAATAGCCCTGATAGCCGGCTGACCCAATGACCATGAAGGTTGACCACGAACTCCGCATTACCACGGTGTTGCTGATGACAGAAATATTGCACCCCGGAGTGGTCATCAGACAGTCGCCGGAATTATTGTTAAAGTAAACGGTGTTGCGTTCAAACACATAGGGAGCATTGGTGCCGGTTGCGCCATTCCATGCAAACCCATTGCCGGTCAGATTGGTAATCAGGTTGTCATGGAAGCGGTTTGTTCCCGTGTTGCACCAGAACTGATACAACTCGGCAACTTGGAACATATTGGAAAAGGTGCAGCCGCCAACATCCAACGTGGGATAGATGTTCAAGGCTGTGGCGTTGCCGTCGGTAAATACACAGTTGGTGATGGTCATGCTGCCGTTTTTGTAGGCATCTATGGAAATGAGCATTTCCGCCCGCCAGCCTTTGAACAGCAGGTTAGAAAGCGTCTGGCTGCCGGCACGGCCGCTGGCATTGTCAGCCCCAGTCAGAATGTATGCATCATGACGACCGCCCCAACCGTTGCCGGTGACATTGTTGGCGGGATAACCATGGGCCAGCGAATTTCCTGTTCCCAGTTCCAATCCGCCGTCCAGTGTCAAGTCCGAGAACATCAAAGGAAAATTGTTGGTAAAGGGAGTTTGATACATTGAAGCAACCTCAACCAGGGTGCCCCGAAACACACTTTGATTTCCATCTAAATCGTTGGTGTATGTCCAGGCACCTTTCCCCAGCAGCACGGTATTGGTCATGCCCGCCCCTTGAAAATGTATGCCGCCGCCATTCAGATAAATGCTGGAATAGGTGGAATCATGGGCGCCCGATGAAAGGATTCTAAACTCGGGCAGCAACAGAAACGTGCCAGACGGAATGTTGACGATAAAATTGGTGTGGCCACTGGCGGCAGCAATGGCGGATCCAAAAGCAGGAGTGTTGTCCGTTCCGGCGGTGGCAAAGGTGTTGGTCCAGGAACGCAGGCAAGGAGTGGCAAGGTAAACATTCGTGCCACCAACGATGTTAGTGATAGTTGTCACAAGATCTTCGTCGTCATTCACCAAAGTCCCCCATTCATTATAGCCGTAGTGCCATGGGCCGACGTGAAACACTTCAATCGTCTTGCCGATGTAGCTAACAGGCAGTGAAACCGAGGAGGTTATCAGTGTCAAATTGCTGGTCGTGCCGACATAGAACTGGATGGCATCCCCCAGTGCTCCATAATTGGTGACGTTGAGCGAAGGGACGCCGGCGGTCGAATTGGTTCCCGTCCAATCGTTTCCATAGGTTGCCACCAGATTGGTGCTTACAAAGTTGGCCATGATGGCATAACCCGCACGCCCCGGATGGATGCTGTCCGTGTCTCCTTGAAAAAAGATATTGTAAGTAGCGCTGTTGAGTAAGTTCGCCTGAATGGGGGAATAATAAGGGATACCCAAGGCTGCCGCCGCTTGTTGAAACTTGGAGTCTTCTCCAAGCTCGTTGTCCGTAGGCGCGGAAAAGCCTAAGCCTTGACGCCAGTTTCCGACAAAGAAGATTTTTGCTGCCGGACAGTTCGCCTTCAAGATGGTGTAGTAATTAGTTACTTGCAAATAGAGTGCATTGGTGTCTTCGCTGTGGTCGTTTACCGAACCGGAAGCGGTGATGAAGATGTTGTTGTATTGGCCGGAGTTTAGAGCATTTGTATAAACCTGGCAAACATCAGAATAAATACGGTCAACAAATTTCGGCCCAGCACCGCCATTGGTATGAATAAACCCAGTTCCGCCCCAGGCGGATGGAACAACCACACAATTATTAAACTGCCCACTTAGCCGCCAAACCCAGCCATCAAACCAATACGGCCAGCCTGTGTCTTGATGATAACCCTGAGTATAAGAATCGCCTTCAACAATCAAAAGGTTTGGTTTTTGTGCAACCGTCGTGGCGACAATCGTTGAAGTGGCGGGGATTGTTAAGCCATAAAAAGTTCCAGCAATGTTCAACCGCACATGATGGGTGGTATTGCTGGCAAACGAGACCTGAATATAATAAGTATGACCAGACACAACAGCGGGACAGTTAGTGTAATCAGTTATACCTGTTTCATCATTAACTTGAATCCATGCTTTAGTTCCCCATGAGGAAGTCACTACGTCATAAGAACTAATCTCCGCTTCAAGATTTGTGCCGCTAAAATCAAACCAAACTTGCTGTGGAAATAGCGGGCTGCGGGTTGACAGACCAATCGGAGAACTTCCAGTGCCAATGTTTGTTACCGGCCAGCCATAATGGGAAAACACTGAATTTGTTGGCGCGTAAAAAGTCCCGGTTATTTGGGAGCTAAAGTATTCATTAGTGGAAACGAAAGCCGCAGTAGCTGTCAAAGCCAGCAGGCTGGTGATCGCAAATGTAATGAGTCGTTTCATAAATTCCTCTGGCATGCGCGGTCTATCTTGTTTTGGCCGCATTATGACCCCGGTTGGTTGAAACTGGGCTATTCCCTCCGTCCAAATTATTCACTGTTCTGGCGCAGATCTGGACAGCATCGCCTGCCGCGCCAAAATCCTCGAAGTTCAAAGTGGTTTGCGCCGGAGCGGATATTCCCAGCCAAGTTAGAATCAAAAAGGCCGGCAAAATACGCAAGTCATTCCTGAAGGAAGTCGTTTTCCGATATATAAAACCTCTTAGTTTCATTTTTTAAATATACGCCTGAGTTTGAACTAAGCAAACATTGGGCCAAATAACTGTTTCATGGCAGTTTTAACCAGATTCGGTAGCGTGCCCAAGAGACCGGCTGCCGCCGGCGCAGACAAAAAACGATTCCGCTTACGGCCTGCAACCACCAAACCGGTTCACGCCAGACCCAGCTTGGGCCGCGTTTGCGGGCGTATCGGAATTGCGAGAAAATCCGGTAAGCTGCCAGCCCAAGACACTGCGGAAAGGGACAGCGCAGCAACACACTCCAGAACTCATTGCGGGAATGGCGATGATGATTCCGCAGTTCACTGCGGGTCGCCCCCGAATAATGATGCCGGATGGTGATCAACGGCGTGAACAACACGTCATAGCCCGCCGCCACGCATTGCAGCGCATAATCTGGCTCCTCATACATGTGGAAAAACTTCGGCTCAAACCCTGGCAATTCCAAATAAGCGGCTCGACGCAACACCGCGCCGGAATTGGCAAACGAACGGGTCAGCCGGTCGGGGCCAAACTCCGTCTGCGTGAGGGTTGCGGGATATTCATCCGTGCGCTGCGGAAAATGTGCGATGGCCAAGGAGGGATGAAGATGGAAGATGGAAGATAGAAGATGGAGGCAGTCCGGCTGCTCCGGGTAGCTGTCGTCATCCAGCGCCAGCACCAGGTCACCACGCGCTTCCCGCATCATGCGGTCGCGCGAGGCCACCGATCCCTGTCCCACTTCATTCACAATCAGTTTCGCATTTCCCATTTCAGCTTTCACCATTTCGACAGTGTCATCCGTGCAGCCATCGGCGGTGATGAGAATTTCCAGTGGGGCAGGATCTAACCGTCTCAACACCTGAAGCGTTCGGGACAAATCGGCGGCCCGGTTCTTGGTGGTGATCATGACGGAAATGCTCATATACCTTTTACCTGCTTCAGCCAGCCCCGAGCGTAGCCAGCGAACAACAACCGATCTTTGATTGCCTTTTTATATCCGACCCACGCTTTGCGCGTTTTCGGAAATTTACGAGCCGGGGTAGAGTGCCAAGAGCGAAAATCCTTCATGGCGGTTTGATTTAGGACGGAACGCCAGAGCCGGTATTGCGGACTGATGAACTCGCCCAAAAAATCCCACGGCTTGGGATAATCCAAAAAATGCACCAGCCGCCCGATTTTACCGCAAGGTTGTTTCAGAAACGGCCAGTTCTTGCGCATATTGGCGATGCTGTTGTATCGCTCATCCAACGGGATGGCACTCCGATGCAAAACGACATTCAAAGCGGATTGATCCCAGTAATTAGGATGAAATTCGGCGAGATATTCCATCGCCCGTTCAGTGATTTTCTGTCGGCGCCATTCGCCCACATTCACCAGAATGATGCCGGCGTTGAAGTAGGGTTCCACCGGACTGTTGCCCAATTGCTCCGCCACCACCCGATCGGCCGCTCCGGCCAGCGGGGCTTCCGGCACCAGACCAGCCGGCGCCGTCCCCATATCGAGCGTATTTAATTCGCTCACATCCATGTCGCATAAGGTGTCGGCATCCACATAAAGGAAACGCTCCACCTCCAAAATCTGAGGCACGGCCAGCCGGTAGTAAGTGGCCCAACTGCCGTTCAACAATGGAAATCCAGCGAACGCTGAGGCTTCCACTCGCCACAATTCCAAAGTGAACGGCTTGGCCAACGAGGCCAGGGTCTGGCGTAGCAACGCCATGTCTGCTTCATCCAAGGCGTCGCTGAAAACCACGAAGCGGGTTTCCGCCACCGCTGGCCCGATGCGATCCAGCAGCGAATACGCCGCGACGTGCAGGCCCGGCAAAACACCACGGTCAGCACAAAAAACGATGTTCATTAATTTTTAGACGGCTGAAGACACCGCGAGGAGATTTTTTACCGGAGTTTGATTTTGTGCGCCGACGGCTACGGGTTATTAACGGCTGGCCCGACCTCAAAACCTAAATCATCCATCAGCTTAAATTGCTGTGGGGTCGGCGATCCGGCTTGTAATCCAGCCATCCACCGTTGACCACAACGCCATAGCCGTAACCGTTCAGAAAACCGCAGCCAAAATTCCAGAGCCGCCAGAAAACAGCCTGGCCATCGGGCAACCTGGCCGTCCAGTTCACGAATCAAATCCGGCGGTGCGTCCGGCACCGCCCGCAAATAGCGCAAATGTTTCCGCAGGTTGGCCAGAAAAATGGCCCGGCTGAATCCATCGGCATTTTGCCCCCGGCTTTGCGCCTGCCGGCCAATCCGCTGCACACAACGCGCCCAATCCAACACCCGGCGGTTTTGTGAAGCGCCGCCATCCTGACTTAAATTATTGTCGGAATTCAGCCGGTAAAGCGTCAATGTGTTCGCGACAAAAACCACCCGGGGCGAACCCGCCAACAAGCGAAATAAAAACTCCATGTCTTCGCCATAACGAACGTCCGTTTCATAGCGGGCGGCACCAAGGAGAAACGAGCGGCGAAACAACAAGCTTTGAAACACCGTGAACCAGCCGCGCAACAACCACCCCTTCAAGCTCACGCTTGCCGGCGGTAACGACTGCTGCAAAATGCACGTTTGCAAGGTCACTTGCTGGTCGCGGATGAATATATGCGCCCACGGACTAAACGCGATGTCCGCCCCGGTTTCCTCCAGGCGTTTTGTCTGTGCCTCCAATTTGTTGAGGGATAACAGGTCATCGCTGTCTTGAAACTGGATGTAGTCACCGGTCGCAAGCGCCAGCCCGGCATTGCGCGCCGCCCCGGGACCTTGGTTTGCCTGCTGGATCAACTTGATCCTGGCTCCAAACGAACGGATGACCGCGATGGAGCCATCCGTGGAACCGTCATCAACCACGATGATTTCTTGTGGCGGCTGGGTCTGAGCCAGCAGGTTGTTGATGGTTGCAGCAATCAACACCTCGCGGTTGTAGTTGGGGATGATGACAGAAACCTGGCTCATTTTTTTTGGTGGGTAATTAACCTCACTTGGCGGCAACGGATTCCACCAGCGCAAGCATTTGTGCCGCCCAATCCTTGGGCACAACCTGATCGGCACGGGCGAACGCCGCACGGCCCATTTCCTGCCAGCGTCCGCGTTCGGCCCAGGCTCGTTCCAACGTTTCACGGATGATTTCCGGGTGCATTCCCGGAGACACAAAACCATCCACGCCATCCCGAACCAGTTCTGCGTTGCCGCCAGCCCGCGTCACTAATGCTGGACGTCCGCAAAACATGGATTCAATCAAGGCCAGCGGCATGCCTTCACGCGAGGACGGCAGAACATGCAGGTGGTGGCTCCTCCAAATCTCCCTGAAATCAGCAACCTGACCGCCGATGTTTGCCTTGTTCTGCAAACCGTAAAAGTTGATGAGTTGACGAATATGATTCTCGTCCGGACCCGAACCGAAGAATGTCAAAGACCAGTTCCGTTTTTTCCAATCATCGGTGGCCAGCGCTTCCAAGAGTTGATCCTGGCGTTTGTCCCCCACTTCAAACCTGGCCACCTCGGCCAGGCGCAGCAAATGATCGGCGGTGCCTGGCCAAGGCAAGGGCTGCGTCATCGGCGTGCGAACTGGATTCATGAGCATCCGCGCCTTCGGAAAGCGCCAGGCCAATTGCCGTTCCGCCAGTTGGTAGTTGTGTTGAGACAAGAAAATCACCAGAGCGGCGCGCTGGTAAACCACCCGCAGGGCATCGCGGATAGGCTGCTCTTGAACTACGCCTTCGGCATTGGACTGGATGAAAAAAATGAGGGGCGACGAGGAGCGCTTAATTTCCCGCAACAAATCAGGCAACCACGCGCAATCGGCAATGCCTCCAGTGGAAATGAAAATGGCGTCGTGGGGTTCGGCAAAGAACCGCTTGAACCGGGAATGCCAGCCCCGCACGGCCAACCGCCGCGTCAATGGCGTCAGATCCCCACGCGCAGACACGACCGCGCCGGCTTGGCGGAGCGCGCTGACTTGTTCCGACTTGGAAATTTTTTCTGGCAACAGAAGGTCAAGCCGGTGCCCCTTGGCCAGGGCGTAAGCGGCAAATAGCCTCCAAGTTTCTTCGCTGCCCGCCCACGAGTAAAGGTTGCCGGTGGTTGAAATGACGCCGATTTTCATCACTGGTTCAATTTCTTCGCCGGCACGCCACCCCACGTTTCGCCGCTGGGAATTTTTTTGGTGACAACGGCCCCCGCGCCGATGATGGCGTTGTCGCCAATNNTCACACCTGGCAAAACGGTCACATGGCAGCCAATCCAGACATTTTTCCCAATGACCACGTCCGCCCCGACATAGCCCTGACGGGAAAACGAAATATCCTTGCGCCGGGTTTCATGGTTTTCAGTGATGATGTAGCTGTGTGCGCCAATCATCGTGTCCGGACCAATTTCCATCTTGTGGTTCGACGTGCCGAGATAGGAATAAGGCCCCACATAAACCCGTTCCCCAAGACGAA